>CAYYBI010000131.1:0-11664 GCA_964469835.1 uncultured Rhodospirillaceae bacterium | reverse complement strand
GGATCAGGGAAGTGCCTTTAGCCAATCCAGCAAGGGTCGCCAAACAGTCGCCTCGACGCCGCGCCCGACCATCATGCCGATATGTCCCGCTGCCGGAGAAAGCCGCGCGGCCCGCGGCATCGCATCCGCCAGCGCCAGCGCCGACCGGGGTGGCACGATTCGGTCGTTTGCCGGAATAATCGCCAACGCCGGCAGGTCGAGAGCGGCCGGATCAACCGGCCTTCCATCCACGCGCCATTGCCGGGCGGCCGCACTGTTGGCGCCGTACCAGCCGGATAGACACTCGCGCGCCACCGGCGCGGCCAATGGCACGCCGTCATTCACCCAATCCTCCAATGCAACGAAGTCGCGGGCTTGGTCCGAGCCCGGGTCAAGCGCCGCGAAGGCGGTGAATTTGCGTTCGCCCAACTGCGGGTCGAGGGCCGCGAACAACGCTTGCAACAGATCGACCGGCAATTCGCCGAGCGCGCCCATGATCCCCTCCCAGCCGGACGCAAGATAGGCGATACCGCGCGCCTGCTCCGGCCGGACAGCATGAAAATCCCACGGCGTGGCGAGCAGCACCAACCCTTGTATATCCCGCAATCGCCGCTGCGCGAGTGCCGCCGCGAGCAAGCCCCCCATACAATAGCCGGCGACCACTGGCCGTTCACCGGTAAGGCCGGCCACACAATCCAGGGCCGGTTCGAGTCGGCCCCGGATGTAATCGGTCAGGGTGAATTGGCGTTCCATCGCGCCGGGCGCACCCCAATCGAGCAGAAACGGCCAAACCCCCTGATCTGCGAGCCAGCGCAAGAAACTGCGCCGCGAAGACAAGTCGAGGATATACGCACGGTTGATCAGCGATGGGATAATGAGGACCGGCAGGCCCTTCGCCCCGTCCTGCCCATAATCGTAGAGCCGGGTCGTACCATCGGCCCAAACCGCGGGCGGGAATTTTAGATCCCGCCGGTATGGATGCGCCCGATACCGCTCAACACCCGATAAAAATGCGCCGAGCCGGCGGCGTCCCTCCCGGTCGACCGCCGCGGCGAGTACGCTGCCCTCAACGCTTGCGAGATCCTTTCGCAGGTCGGCCGCGTTTTTTGCCAGCAGCGGGTTCCAGGTCAGTAAGCCGTTGCTCAAGAGCGGCAACGCGGCGTTCGAGCTTACGTAATTCATCGCCGCTGTCAGCAGGTGAAGCGGCAGCGGCCGCGGACCGAGGCGCGGACTTTGATTCGACGGGGGCGTTGGCGGCGTCACTTCGGGTTGATCCTCCCGTTAGTGGCCATGGCGGCGCGATGCCGGCGGCCGAGAGCCAGTCCAATGGATTGGGCGACCCGGCATTTGCCGTCGCGCCGCCTGGTTGCATCGCCGAAAGAAGCCGCCCCATCGTTTCCGCGGTGGTTGGATCGGACGCCATCAGGCGAAGTTGCTCCTGCCACAAATCCACGTATCGGCGGGCAAGCTCGTCGAGATCAGGCGGCGTATCCATCACGTTACTATATTCGCCCGCGCAGCGGTTTGCCAGCAACGCAAAATCTCATCGCAATGCGACATCACGTATCAAAACCACACGGATTGTTAGGACTTTCGCAATCCCGCGCTGCGATATAAGCTGAACTTTGCTAATCTGGGCCGAAGACGACAGTAGACGAGAAGGACACCCCAATGGCGGCCAAAAAGGGCGACTCAGACGCGCCCGTTACAATAAAGAAATATGCCAACCGGCGGCTCTACAATACCGCGACCAGCAGTTATGTGACGCTCGAGTATCTCTGCCAAATGGTAAAGGACGGGGTGGCATTCGTCGTTTACGACGCCAAGACCGGCGAAGACATCACGCGGTCCGTCCTAACCCAGATCATCGTGGAAGAAGAAGGCAAGGGCGACAACCTTCTGCCGATCGGGTTCCTGCGCCAGATCATCAGCTTCTACGGTGACAACATGCAGCGCATGCTGCTGCCGAGTTACCTGGAACACTCGATGCAAATGTTCTCGGATAATCAGGAGCGCATGCAGTCCTATATGAAGGATGCCATGGGCGGCATGATGCCCTTCAGCTCATTGGATGAAATGAGCAAGAAAAACATGGCCGTCTTCGAGCAAGCGATGCGGATGTTTTCGCCAACGCAACAAGCCGGCGAGAAGACGCCCGACAACGACCAGGCAAGTGATTCAGTAAACGAATTGCAGGAAAAATTGGATCAGCTACAGCAGCAGATCAATCAGATGGCGGGCAAGCCGAAATCCCGATAGCGTAACCTCGCCACCGCCGAAAATCGGGAATGCCTATTTCCGGGCCAGAAGCGGATGCATGGCGCTCGCACCGTTGGTGCCATCGGCTTCGTCATTGCTTTCGTTGATAACGGATCGAGACGCCAATTTGCCAACCGGCTTTTGAATCTGCGGCTTGCCGTAGTAATAGCCCTGCAGATAGCTGACGCCTTCATTCTTGAGCAATTCCGCATCCTCCACCCGCTCGACGCATTCGGCCACGGTCTTGATACCGAAGCCTTCCGCAAGATTTAGCAGCGTCTGGATGAACAGCAGGTTGTCCGGATTGTCCGCCACATTCATGACGAACGACCCGTCGATCTTGACGACATCGACGGTCAGCGATTTCAAATGCCGGAACGAGGTGTAGCCGGACCCGAAATCGTCCAGCGCCACCTTGCAGCCCAGATCGCGCACCGCCGCGACGAAGCGCGCCGAATCCTCAAAATCATGCAATGACGCGGTCTCCGTGATTTCGATCATCAACCGCTGTGCGATATCCGGTTTCCCCTTGACCAGGCTGACCAGGGCCCGGAGCCAGGAACGGTCGCTGGCCGTCAGGCTCGAAATGTTAAGCGCCAGTGTGATGTCAGGTACAGCGACCAGATCCGCGACGACCATTTCAAGCGTGTGCCGATCGATCTGCCGCATGAGGCCAATGCGTTCCGCAACCGGCACGAAGGCGCCAGCGCCGACGATCTCGCCATTCTCGTCAATCATGCGGATTAAGGTTTCGTAGTAGGCGGTCTCGCACGTGCTGCTATCGACGACCGGCTGATAGGCGAAGATGATCCGGTCGTCCTGCAGTGCCTTTACGACCTGCTCCCCCACCACCATGTAGTCACGTTGACGTTGGCGCTGTTCGTCGGACATTTCGAAAAATGCGAAGCAATTCCGCCCCAGCCGTTTTGCGTCGCGCATTGCGCTCTCGGCGCTCGCCATCACGTCGTGTGCCGTTTGAATCAACCCGGGGAATCCCGCACCGCCGACCGATACCGTAATATGGATTGCACCAACGGGAGTCTGCACGGCAAACTGCCGGAACGCGTTGAGAATTTTGTCCGCCGCGGATGCGATGCCGCTTTCGCTCGCATTGGCAAGGACAACACCGAATATATCGCCGCCAACCCGTCCGATTATGTCGGTGGAACGCATGCATTCCTCGAGCCGCTGGGCGACGCCGACGATTACCGCATCCGAGGTTTCGCGGCCATAGGCTTCATTCATCATCGCCATCTTGTCGATCCCGATGGCAAGATATCCCGCCGAAATTTCGTACCTGCTGGCATAGGCCAGCGCGTGCTCGACGGCCTCCCGCAACCGCGACTTGTTATAGAGACCCGTCAGTTCGTCGTAATTCGCGCGTTGTTCCAACAGAACTTCATGTTGCTTGCGGCCGGTGACCACGCGCAACACACCGTTCAAACGCACCGGTTGTCCGGATTCGGAAAACTCAGCCGATGCGCGCTCATGGATCCAGCAGAAACCGCCCTTTTCTGTCCGCACCCTGTATTCACAATCAAAGGCTTCACGGGTGGTAAAATGTTTGGACAGACGCTTGAGCCGTTCCTTCAGGTCGTCAGGATTGATTCGTTCGTGATACGAATCGCCATTTGCTACAGCTTCGCTGGCGGCAATGCCGAACATATTTGCGATACTGCCAAGCCATTGAATTTCATCGCTTACAAGATCCCACGAGTAAATGACATCGCCGGAACCGGTCAGCGCGGCTTTTATGGTTTCAGATTCGTTCGTCACAATGCTCACGAACACGCGCCAAAAACCGGCACGCATATATCCCCAACTAAATTATAAAGTTCGACTTACCCGTATTATACAAATAATAATAGCACATTTTTTATAAAATACTAGATTAATGTTTTGATAATTAACAAGTTATTTACAAGAAAAAATATATTTACTATTCGTTAACCATTTTTACTTAGCCCATCTGCGCTTCTCCACAACACCATTTACGCAACCGCAAAGTTCTTAGAAAAGGTCCGCCGAAAATGCGCCGGATCGCGACAACCGGCCAAATATTGAACTCGGGGATCCAATTGACAATGACGCCCAGTGGGGATTCCAAGGCGGGACACCATCCAGGCGTCGGCGGCACATAGCAGCAGCAGCCGGACATCCGGCCGGCACCCTATCGGGCTATTCTAATTTCTCCGGCCCGGCAAGCACGGCAGCCAACCAATCCCACACATGGCGTTCGTCGAAATATTGGCCGGCCGCCATGGGCTTCGCCGTGATCGCCTGCGTCGCGCCGAAACGTTCATACACCGCACCGGCATGTACCGCGACATGCTGGCCGCCGGAAGCCGGCCACAGCGGGTGGTCCTCCGCCGACAAGATAAGGACCGGGCGCGGCGCGCAAAGTGCCACGACATCCTCCATGTCCATCCACTGTAATAATCCCGGCAAGATATAGTGCAGCGGCAAATCCTGTCGCCCAACCGTGGATCGGTGCGGCCCGATACCGCCCGCTGCCACCACCGCCCCGCAGCGCGCATCCATGGCCGCCACCAAGGTGGCAACGGCCGCACCGCTGCCATGGCCAATCGCGGCGATCCGGTCCCGATCAATGGCGAACCCGCAATCCCCTTGGGTTAGCCAGTTGACCACCGAGGCGACATCGGATGCCGCATCGCCGAGAATACTTCCGCCGATCGCCAACTTGGCCACCGCATCGCTTCCGAGCCCCTGGCGCAAACCGGCGCCTGGCAATTCGACACACACAGCGAGGTATCCCCGCCGGGCCGCCTGACGGGCAAAATCGATCTCCGGCGCTATAGTCGCGTCGGCCGGCATGGCCGCATCGCCCCAGGACGCGGCCATGCCATGGCCATCGCCTTGAAGACAGATCGCCACCGGCCACGTCTCCGGAGGCTCCAATCCGGCGTCCCAAACAAGCCGCATCGGAACATCGCGGCCATCACGGACTCGAATGTATGCGCTTCGGTGACGAAGGCCACCCTGATCCGCGACCTCATGATCATGGGCATGCAGCATCGCGGGCGGTCCACCGAACAATCCATATCCGCTGATCTCCGCCAGGCGGAGGCGCGCGGCTTTCTGCCATTCGAGCGGATCATCGATCCCCGCACGCGTCCAGGCCAGCCACCGCGGCGCCGCTTCAGCGGCACGCTGTTGCATCGCCCCGATGTCCAGACACAAGCCGTCCGGCACATCGGCTGCGTTCGCTGCCCCGCCACCGGCCACTCCGTCAATCGACGCATCGGCGGCTCGTCCCCGGAGCCACTGCTTCAAAAACTTCGTCATGCCCGCACTATAATGAATCGGCAAGGCGGGGCAACGCGGCGCCCCATCCGTCCATTTCTTATTGTCGCTGGAACTGCGCTACAATCCTCTTTCCGGAGCCATCGCGTCACATAATCAAAGAGAGGGCATGCACCATGGAAAAGGCAACCACACGGCTGCGCAAACTGTTCAGCGAAAAGCCTTTCGTTTATCTGCCGTCCGTCTACTACCCGCTTGGCGGACGGATGGTGCAGGAAATTGGCTTCGACGCCGCCTATATCGGCGGTTACGTCACCGGCGGGTCGCGCGCGGTGAGCGAACCTTTGCTGACCATGACCGAACAGGTTGAAACTGCCGAGGGCGTCGCCCGGGCCATCGACATTCCGACCGTGTGCGATGCGGGCGCGGGCTTCGGCGAACCGTTGCATGTGACGCGCACGGTGCGTCAGTTCATTCAGGCCGGCGTTGCCGGCATCCACATCGAGGATCAGCTTTATCCCAAGCGGGCGCATTATCATAAATACGTGGCGCACGCGATCCCGACCGAGGAATTCCGCGACAAGATCCGCTGGGCCTGCCGGGAACGCGACAAGCTCGACAAGGATTTCTGGATCATCGCCCGCTCGGATACCTGCCGGTTCGAGGGGCTGGACGAAGCGGTCAAACGGGTCAATATCGGCGCCGATGAAGGCGCGGATATGGGCATGCTGTTCCCGACCAACCTCGAGGAGGCCGCCCGCGCACCCAAGGAAACGAAAATCCCCCTGGTCTATGTGCAAAGCCGGGGCAACCGCGATGGCCGTCCGATCCTTTCGCTGAAGGAATTGCAGGACATGGGATACGCTGCCTGTATAGACGCCCAGCTCTTTCTCATGGTGAGCTTTCATCACGCCCGCCAGGCGTTGCAGGAAATGAAGGACACCGGCGTCTATACTGGTATGACCCAGGAGGACGCCGTCGAGGTTCGCCAGGCGATCGAGAATACCATCGGCATGGATGAGTTTTACGCGATCGAAGAAGACACGGTCGAAGACACAAAATGGGGTAAGCGATAGCGGCTGATGGTATCTTTGCTCCTCAATCAGATTTCCGCGAGGAGCAATGCCGACAACCGCCCTAGGGCATTACATGACAGTCCGGCGCAGGCGGCATTAGGGTGACGGAAAGCGTCAGCCCCGGCGGCAAGGAGCGCGCACCATCGCTCTTTTGGATCACCATCTCCGTCTGTCTGGCGGCGGGCATGCAATCGATGGATACCTTCGTCGCCGGCATCGCCCTGCCCAGCATGATGGGCGCGTTTTCGGCGGCGCATGACGAAGTCGCCTGGGTGCTCACGGCGTTCCTTATCGCGGTCGCCGTGTTCACGCCACTGAGCGGCTGGTTGAGTCGGAAAATCGGGCGCAAGCGGCTCCTCCTTATCGCAATTGTCGGATTCGTCGCCGCATCGGTCTTGTCCGGTTTCTCGAATTCGATCACGGAAATCGTTCAGGCGCGCTTTCTGCAGGGCATGTTCGGCGCCGGGCTGGTGCCGCTATGCCAGCAGATCCTGCTCGACTCCTACCCGCGCGAACGTCAAGGCATGGCGATGGCCTGGTTCAATATCGGCATGCTGGTCGGCCTGATCGTCGGCCCGTTCCTTGGCGGGTATATCACCGAGTTCTACACGTGGCGATTCGTCTTCTTTATCAATGTCCCGACCGGATTGGCCGCCTTCACGATGATCTTTATTTTCGTCCGGGAAACGCCTTTGCAGCCTCGGCGGTTCGATTTTACCGGTTTTCTCGCCTTGGCAACGACCTTGATCGCCTTTCAGCTCATGCTCGATCGGGGCGAACGCCTGGACTGGTTCAATTCGCCGGAAATCGTGCTGGAGGCCGGTATCGGCGTCGCCGCCTTGTACGTCTTCGTTATCCACATCATCACGGCGCGCCAGCCTTTCGTCGACCCGGCGCTGTTCAAGAACCGCAACTTCATTATCGGTATGATCTATATCTTCAGCCTTGCGGTGATGATCTTCGGCTTTCTCGGCATATTCCCCGGCATGCTGCAAAACCATCTGGGATATTCGATTTTGGCGTCGGGCATCCTGCTCTCCCCCCGCGGCATGGCCACTTTCGTCGCCTCGCTCGCCGCCGGCATCCTGCTCGGCCGAATCGGGCCGCGGCCGATTATCGTGGTCGGCCTCTCGTGCATTGCAGTATCGATGTGGCAGATGTCGCAGTTCACGCCCGAGGTCGATTCGGCGCATGTTCTGCTGGCGATTTGCGTTCAGGGTTTCGGTTTCGGCCTTATGTCGACCACGGCGACTGCAATGGCCTATATGACGCTGGAGCCGGATCTGCGGCCGGACGGCACCGCCTTCCTGTCGCTCAGCCGCCGTATCGGTGCGAGCATCGGCGTCTCGTTCATCGTCAGCCAGTTTCTTCGCCACACCCAGGCCAACCGATCGGCGCTGACCGAGAATGTCAGCCTCTACAATGAGCGGCTGCATCATTTGCCGCTTCCGGACGCGTGGAGTCTGGGCGATGCGGCGGGTCTGCACGGCTTTGCGCGCGAGGTAACACGGCAGGCGGAGTTCCTCGCCTATCTCGACGTGTTCCGACTCCTGGCCCTGATCGTGCTGGCGATCCTGCCGCTGGTGATCCTCATGCGCATCGCAAAACCCGGTGGCACGAAGAAATAGCCTTCACGGCAAGCTGCCGATCATTCCGAAGACGCCGTGCTTGCGGATGTTGCGGCGCATCAGTTCCACATCGATCACCTGATCGTCGTCGACGTCGAGATTGACCTTGTTGCCGAGCGTCGACACGTACCAGGCTTGTGTCGCGCCGTCCTTCGCCTGGAAGATCAGGTCGTTGATATCGAACCGCGCGACGATGTTGAGGATCAAATCTTCCTTAAGCGCATCCACCCCTTCGCTGACGCCTTCGCCCTGCACCAGCACCTTCCACGCGCCGGCCTCGAAATAGGCCTCGATCTGGCGGAAGACATAGGTCTGACTGTGCGTCCAATCGTCATGGCCCTTCTGGCCCGCCTCGGCGATAACGTCCAGGCCTTCTTCCTTCGCCATCGTGATCAAAGCGCATTTGTCGTCCAGCGGCATGGCGATCTGGGCGCTGGAGACCTCGACCGCGTCGCCGCCCAGCCGCTTGACCTCGCGATAGAAGTCGCGCGAAACCCCCTGCAGAAAAGCGGCCTCCGAGACGTCGCCCGCGAAAAAGCACTTGGCGCCATGCTCCTTGTAAAGGGCGATCTTGCGGGTGATGAACTCTTCGGTCTGCAGGCGATAGGCGCCGATGGCGATTTTCGCCCAATCGATGTAGTCGCCGGCCGACTCCATCAAATCCTGTACACGCCCCAACCCGATACCGCGGTCGGCGACGATGGTAAGGCCGTGGGTCCGCGGCTTGGCCGGACGCGGTGCCACGCGAATAAAAGAGAATGCCTTATCTTGCATATCAGCGTTACCGGTCATCGGTTTCCTTCAATCCGTTGTTTTGATGCGCCTATGTGCGGGGCGATACGCAAAAGTACCGGTGCTTTCCCCGATTGCGCGGATTGGTGTTAATCTGCCGCGCACCCGCGCAGGGCGCAACGCCCGGCAAGAAAATTTCTCCTCGCCCAATGGAATTCTGAGCCCAGATATGACCGACCAAAACGACACCAACCCCGCGCCGGGGGCGCCGCCGCTCACCGGCGTCCGCGTGCTCGACCTGACCGCCATTGTCGCCGGGCCCTTCTGCACCACCATGCTGGCCGACATGGGCGCCGAAGTCGTCAAGGTAGAGCGCGCCGACCGCGGCGACGATACGCGAACCGCAACACGCTACAAAGGCCGCGACGGGCATGAGGACTACTTCAACGCCATTAACCGTTCAAAAAAGAGCATTGCACTCGATTTAAAGAAGCCGGCGGCGCAGGCGGCGGCACGGGAGCTGGCGAAGAAGGCCGATGTCGTTGTCGAGAATTTCAAGCCCGGCACCGCCGCGCGCCTCGGAATGGCATGGGACGATCTGCGGCCGATCAACCCGGCGCTGGTCTATTGCTCGATTTCCGGCTTCGGGCAAAGCGGCCCGGCGCGCGACCGGCTCGCGCTCGACCCGGTTATCCAGGCAGTTTCGGGCATGATGAGCATTACCGGCGAACCGGACGGCGAACCGATGTTGGTCGGCACGTCAATCTGCGACGTGCTGTCGGGCATGTACGCCGCCTATGCGGTGGCGGCGGCGTTGAATGGCGTCCATCGTGACGGCAAGGGCCGCTATATCGACCTCAGCATGCAGGCCGCCGCGATCGGTGTCTTGAGCACGCGCATGGGCGAGACGCTGCAGGCGGGTCTGCTGCCGAAACGCATGGGCAACCAGAACCCGATGCGGGTCCCGGCGAACGCCTACCCCACCCGGGACGGAAAATTCATGCACATTATCCTGCTCAACCAGGATCATTGGGCGCCGTTCTGCCGCGCCGTCGAGCGCCTGGACTGGATTGACGATCCGCTTTTCGCGACGCCGGCGAGCCGGGTTGAAAACCGCGAGGCAATGAACGCGGCGATCGCTGCGGAATTCGAAAAACACACCGCCAGGCATTGGGGCGAGCGGTTGGCGGCAGAGCGTATCCCTTTCGCGCCGGTACAGAATTACGAAGAGTCGCTGGGCGATCCGCAAATTGTCCATCGCGGTGTCGTGCGGACGCTCGATCATCCCACGTCGGGGGCGATCCGCGTGGTCGGCCCGCCCTGGCGCATCAACGATGCCGACACGCCGATGCAGCCGCCGCCGCTGCTCGGCCAGGATACGGAAGCGGTTTTGCAGGAATGGCTCGGCTGGGACGCCGCGGAAATCGACAAATTGCAAAAAGACGGCGGCCGCTGATCCGCCGTGCGGTCTAATTCTCGAACGCCAGATCCGCCGGTGAGATCAGCACGCCGAACTGCTCGCACCAGATCACCACGCTTGCATAGTCCTTCAAATTCACACCTTCAGGGATCCGATACTTCTGGCTGCCCTTGAAGGAACGCAGCCGGCCGAGATCGACGAACATGGTCTCCTTCACGTCCGACGACTGACGGATTTTCTCCCTGGGCACCAGATAGACATGAAACTTTGGTCCCGGCCCCACCTCGAAATCCATGTCGAGATGGACGAGTTGCTCATAGACGACGACCTTGCCCTTGCCGTAGTGGACCGGATCGGACGGGTTTGCGTGAATGAAGCTGCCCTGCGCCACGCGTGCGGTCCGCTCCTCCGCGGTCAGGGTTTCCATCGCCGCGGGCGGCGGGAAAACAAAGGGATACGCAAGGAACCCGGCGGCGACACCGAATGCCGTCCCCAAAATGCCGCCAACCAGAAAGATCGCGATCGCTCGCCACATGTCGGTTCCTCTCGCACTGCTCGCCACTGAAATGACCGCTTGAAAGCTACCTCAAAGATCCGGCAACGCATAGGCCGCGATAGCGACCCAACAACGGTTCGCGGGGTGGCGCACCGAAACACACCACCCCAGCGCCCTTCCGCAAACCGGATTGAACGTTATTTTCCCGGCCGTCCGGATACCGAACGGGCGAGCCGCACCAGGTTGATGAACTCGGCGCGGTAGCCGAAATTGTCGTCGCCCTTGGCCGTGTTCGCCAGCGCGATTACATCGTCGTAAGCGTACCCTCCGGTGTATTTGCCGCCTTTCAGAAGCTGGCCATACGCCGCCACCGCGGTCGCCCAGCGCGTCTCGCGCGACCGCACCGCCGCATCGCCTTTCGCGTCGAGGGCGATCTCGTCGGCGACCGTGATCGGCGTCGAAATCAGCGTCGACTTGTCCTGATCCGGCAGTTTGTAGCGGATCTTCAGGAAGGCGTATTCCTCGCCGAATTTGGTCGCCGATTTCCCGGCGGATTCGGTCGAGCGGTAGCGGCTCGCGCCGATCATCGGCTCGCCGCCCTTGACCGGCGTGATCTCATAGATCGCGGTCACCGTGTGTCCGGCGCCGATATCGCCGGCGTCGACCTTATCGTTCTTGAAATCCTGTCGCTTGAGCGCCCGGGTCTCGTAGCCGATCAGCCGGTATTCCGCCACCGTCCCCGGATTGAACTCCACCTGGAGCTTCACGTCCTTGGCGATCGGGAACAGCGTCGAGGACGCTTCCTCGACC
>CAYYBI010000130.1:0-7324 GCA_964469835.1 uncultured Rhodospirillaceae bacterium | reverse complement strand
GAGCGGTTTTCGTCTTATCGATAGCTCTTGCTGCCTCCCGGATGACGGATGTGTATGCCTACCCCATCCGGGTTATCTCAGTTGCATTCCGAACCAAGTCGGTTCGCGGTCACTGTATCGTTCACAGTCGATTTAGCCTGAACCTTTCGGCTCGGACAACTGCTAGCAGGGGGTACACCGGGCGGGTGTGACCCTGCCATTAGTTTTTCAATGCGCGGATGCCGATACAAGAAATTAACGAAAATTTCGGGTGCCGGATCTCTCCGGGCGATCTGCGCCGGGGTCCTTACCGGCCAGATTGTGGACATGTATCAGGCTACCGGTGCAGATCGGTTGGGTCGTGACGCCGATAACATGGCCTTGTTTGCGGACGTCCGATTGTGCCGGCATGTCGATCAGGGCGACTTTGTGATAGATCGGAATATCCTCGGCGATCCTGATTCGCACCTGTCGGCCCGGATAGCCGATGGTGACGTCGGAACCTTTCTTAAGCGGCCTGAGCGCGGTCGCGACCGCATCCGTCTCGTCCAGGACGATTGCCGCCACACCCGCGCTTGAGTCCGCGATATCGGTTTTCCGCGCCATCACAAGGCAGGCCCGAGGCGGCTCACCACCTCTTCGCCCTCCTCAAGGATTTCGCCCCAGGTCAGTTCGCCCGAGGCGATCGAGACCACCCGCGCCAGCAGCGCGTCGGTCGTTGTCCTTAGATCCGCGGTGCCCCGGGTCAGCGCGCTGGCGTCGAAGTCGATTTGTTCGCCAAGCCGCTGCACCGTCTCGACGTTGGCGGACACTTTGATCGTTGGCGCGAGCAAGCTGGTAAAACTGTTGCCCGGACCGGTCGTGAACAGGGCGAGCTGTGCGCCCGCGGATACCATGCCGGTCAAGGATTCCGGCGCATAAAATGGCGCGTCCATCACATAGAGGCCTGGGCCTGTTGGCTTTTCCGCAATGTCGAGAACGCGTTGAATGGTCCGGCTGCCGCCCTTGGCAATCGAACCCAGGGATTTTTCCTCAAGGGTGGTCAGGCCGGCGGCGATATTGGTTGGGCCCGGGTTGTTTCCGATCAGGTCGATCCCCGCTTCGGCCGCGGCGTTCTCCCGCCGCCGCACCGCTTCGCGGATTTCCGATGCAACCGAATCGTTTGCGGCCCGTTCGCCCAATATGGCCTCGGTGCCGTACCATTCCAAGGTCTCGCCGAAGACGGCGGTGCCGCCGAGATCGATCAGCCGATCGACAATCGAGCCGACCAACGGGTTGGCGGCAATACCGGAGCTCGGATCGGAGCGGCCGCATTCAAGCGCGAGGAACAGCGTCGATAGGGGCGCCCGTCGTCGTTTTGTCCGGGAAATCTCTTTCGCTAAATGACCGGCAAGCCGAATGCCGCGGTCGGTCAATTGCAGGGCATCCTGACCGCAGCGGTCCAGGCTAACCGCTTCCACACGCTGGTCCGCCGCGGCGATTTCGGCCGCCATGGAGTCCAGTTCCGGTTCATTGGCGCTGATCACCACGACACCGCCGACATTGGGGTGGGTGGCGAGGCCGAACAGCGCGCGCCGCCGCAGCGCCCCATCGGCGCCGACGATGCCGCTGGCGTAGGGCATGGTGACCACCTTGGCCCCCGCGACGGATTTGCCGATGCGCCGGGCCGTCGGTCCCGTCAGCCCTGTGGTGGAAAGCACCAGCAGGTGGTTTCGAACGCCGACCGAACCGTTCGGCCGCGGGAACCCCTCGATCGTCGGAACGTCGGCCATGCGGGCTTAAACGCAGGCGAGCGCGTAGACGCCCTCGACACCAGCCGGCAGCTTGAATTCCCGCCAGGAATTGCCGTTGTCTTCCGTGCCGAAGACTTGCCCCCGCCGGGCGCCGCAATAGACCCGGTCGGCTGCATCCGCGCTCTGGGCGATGATCATCAGGGTGCTGTCGATCGAGCACTCCTTGTCGAAGCGCGCCCAGGTCGCGCCGAAATCGTCGCTGCGGTAGAGCGAGCCCACATCGCTGATGGCCGCCGTGCTGAACGCCGCGTAAATACTGTCGGGGTCGTGCAGCGAAACTTGGACGTCGCGGGCGTAGGTTAGGTCCGAATAGCGTCCGATTTCCGCCTCGGTCCAGGTCGTCCCCTTATCGTCGCTCCGGAACAGCCCCATCCGGTTCGCCAGCCAGATTTGACCGGGATGCGTCGGGCTGACCGATAGGGAATGCGAATCCATCATGCCCTCTGTCTCGGTATCGCTGAGAATGCGGCTTTTCAAGCGCTTGTTCTCCGACAGGGCAAGTAGGCCCGCGTTGCAGCTTTCCCAGCTTGCGCCGCCGTCCAGGCTGCGGACGACGCCGCCGACTTCGAGCGCCGCGTACACCTCATCCGGATTACTCGGGTCGAGCGCCAGCCGAACCACCCGCATGGGAAAGCCCATGATGACAACGCCCGGCGGGGGCGTCACCGCCAGCCGCCGCCAGGTGTCGCCGCCGTCGTCGCTGCGGAAAATCGCGGTGCCCTGGGTGCCGACATAGACGATATTCGGGTCGCGCGGGTGCAGCCGAATGGACCAGACCACGCGTTCTTCCGCGCTGGTGTCGTCGGGCAACGGCAGAGCCGACCAGCTATCGCCGCCATCGGTCGATCGGTAGGGGCCGTATTGCGTTCCGGCAAAAACGACCTTCGGATCCTCAGGCCGGACCGCGAGATAGCGCACTTCCACATCCGAAGGCAGCCCTTCATGCAGCGGCTGCCATTCGCCGGTCGCCGCGTTCAGTCCGAATAATCCCTGGGCCCTCGCATCGTCTGCAGCGGCCCGCCACTGTCCCGCGCCGGCAAATACCGAATACGCCATGGTTTGCTCTCCCTGATACACCGGGACGCGTCCTGTTTTGGCGCGGCGTCCGCTGGCCGGTTTTCCGATTGAGATGGTTAGTTTAGCGGTGTCGTGGACTCTGTCGAGCGAATATCAGACTGGTACTATGGCAATTCGCCGGGCGGGGAGCCAGCGGGCGCTTTTGCGTCTAGTTACTTGCGCATGACGAACCAGCGGCCGTCATGCATCGCGATCTGGTAGGAATAGGAATGCTGGTTGCAGGAGAAATAAAAACCCCCGCTGGCCGCAGTAACCCTGCCGACCCAATCGACGCTATCGCACCGATGCCCGGTCGCGGTGACCGTGTGTTGCACCGTGCTGGCGGCGGCGGGGCAGTCATGAATCTTCGGGCCGCATATGCCATTCGACGATTTGTCCGACGGCATGCAGGCGGCCATAGGGGCGGCAACCAGCAGCGGGATGATCCTCGTATATCGCATACTGAGAGTGTGCTACCGCAGTAGTGGTAAATCTAGAGTGTGCTACTGCAGTAGTGGTAAATCTATAGTCCGAAAGTGTGATCTAGCGCACAGGTCCGAATGCCGCTTCACACATGCGATTTCGTTCGATTAACCATAAGACGGCCCGTGACGCAGCGAATCCCCGCGCTTCGCCGGGCCTTTCGGCGGATGAAATTAACCAATCTCGAATATCTGGAAAAATCTGGTGCCGCCGGCAAGAATCGAACTTGCGACCCCACCCTTACCAAGGGTGTCCAGCGTTCTGATTCGTTGCGATATTTCAAACTGCTGTGCATTTAGCGTCTTTGTTGCCCCGCTTTTGCCCTACTACATCCGCTTTTTCAGTGCGCGCTGGCGTTCGACATTGGTGTGCGTATAGCGCATCGCCGCCTGTACCGACCGCCATCCGCCGGCGTCCATCAAGTCCTTCAATGAGGCCCCTTTGGCGTGCGCCTGGTCGCCGAAGGTGTGGCGGCCCATATGCGGGTGGAACTTGATACCAGTACGTTCGACGAGTTTCTCGATGGCACGGCGCGGCCCGGAGCGCGTTTTCCATCGGATGAATTTATCATCGGCTTCAAACTTACATCGCTTCAAGGCTGCTTTGGTTCTCTGGTGCATCGCCCGCCAGTGGACCCGCTCAACCCCGCCCTTACGCTGGATCGTCTTGATCTTGCCGCGCCTGATATCTGCGTAAGGGTATTCCGAACGGTCGCGACGACGCAGTTCTATGGACTCGGTTATCCGCAGGCCGTCGAGAAACCATAGGCAGAGTACTGCCTCCAAATCCCGGTCATCCATATCGCGGGCCTCAGAAATCAGGAGATCGCGCTTCTGTTCGTCGAGCGCGTCATATGCCTGGTCCTCGATCGACTTCATCTTCGGCCGTTTGACATCGGCAGTGATGCCCGAATGGTTCAACGCTGCGAGCAGCGGTGTGAATATTTGTCGGTTCCACGTTTCGTTGCTGCATCCCGGGTACAGCCTCCTACAACAGCGATCAAATTCGGCCTGCGTCACGTCTTCAGCCGTCAGCCCACCAATTTCTCCGCAGATACGGTCGATATATGCAGCGTCCTTTTTGGATGGGCGCAGCGCCTCTTTGTACGCTTCGATCACGTCGGCGACACTCCCCGGAGCGGGACCACGTTCGTCCCCGAGTCCCCGGATGAATTCAAGCGTTGCTGCTTCAGCCGCTTGCTCAGTGCGCGCGTCCGGGCGGATTTCGTAAGGCTCGCCCCGGAACCGGAAGCGCACGATCCATTTCGTGTTTGTGTATTTCTTGCCTCGGACCTTTTTGGTCCTGGTGCCGGGCGGGTAGTGCTTGAACGCCATGCCAATTCCCTTTTCAGCCGCTCAATGCTCCCTTCGTCGAAGCAGTATTTGCCATTTTTGCCAACTTGCCAAAACAGGTGCTGCCCGCGCCGGTCAAGCGGGCCGATCTTCTGCAACATTGATCGCAAGGCCCGTACGCTGAAGCCTGTTTCTTCCGCTGCATCGTCTATGGTCAGCGGGCGGCTCACGGATTATCCCTGCTCCTCATGTTTGGTGATTGTCATGGATGCGATGTTTCTCCCCACGCCCTCCAAAAACTTTATCCGCGAGATGCCAAGATAATCCGCCGTCATTTTTGCCTTCTCTGCTGCAGTCTCTTGGGCGCGTGCGAGTATCCAGCCGTCGATCAGCGACAAGGTTGTGGTTCACTCGCCGTTCGGGAGGCGTGCCGCGGGAAAGTCCTCATCAGCGATCCAGCGCCGGGCCGTCCATCTGGAACGCTGGAAAAGCGCACCTATCGCGGTGAGGCCGACGAGAACAGGACCGTACTGTGTTGCTTCCATGCAGCGCCTACGTAGCAGTTACGTTGCGAACTACAGTGCATTATTTCAAATCTTAAATTTAACTTCAAACTTGCGACCCAAGGTTTCGTTTGCCGCGTACGAACACCGCATGCATTTGGGTTGGCAACGCCGTATGAAACGGCTCCGCTAGAGAACGCGGTCTACACTCAGATGCGAGGAACCGAAGGGGGGGCTAGAGGGTGTCCGAATGTCCGCTCCTGGGTGAAGACCGGACGTTGCTGAGTGGTGGTCGGAAGGTCCGCTAATAGCCAATAGGCGACATGTCGCTCTCCGGGATACAAGGGATAGAATTCGCCAGCTTCAGCAGCATCAATGGGCTGCAACCCGTGTCCCACGGCTCTCTATACATCGAAGGCGAAATCCGATTCCTTTCAACAGATAAAGGTGGTCGTCTCACGCCGTGTAAGTCAGGGATATCGCCAGAGCCAAGATTTTGGGGACCGAAGGGATGCTTATCATGAAAATGTTGACAAGGATTACAGACTGAGACGTCCTTACAGTATGCGAGACTTCATCGACCGGCTCCAAAACTTTCGGTACTTTTTCCTGCTGATTTCGTTGATCGCTTTGATGATCGTGTCGCCTGTTTTCGAGGCAACCAAACACGACCAAAGCGTTGTTGCGGCCCTTTTTACGCTGGTTCTTCTTTCTGCAGTAAATGCGGCCAGCGACAAACGGTGGCAACGTATCTTCGCAGTGAGCCTGGCCGTTCCGTGGCTCGTTCTGCGATGGGGTGGCGAACCGCTAGGGTTTGGCGAAGGCGATATTGAGCGCGATATTTTGCTGGTCGCAATGACCGGATTTGCCATTGCCGTCGTTCTCGGCCACGTCCTTAATGAGAAGGAGGTCAGTTTCGATATCCTGTGCGGCGCCGTCGCCATCTATCTTCTGCTGGGGGTGAGTTGGGCGATTGCCTTCGGCGTCCTCGAGAGCCTCGCGCCCGGGACGATTTTCCATACGAACACAAACGCGGAACTTACCTCGACCGATCTACTCTATTTCAGCTTTACCACGCTCACCACGCTCGGCTACGGGGACGTTACGCCGATCAGTCCGGTGGCGCGCATATGGGCCAATCTGGAAGCTGTCATGGGTACGCTGTATATCGCCGTACTGGTGGCGCGCTTGGTGAGCCTTTATCGGAGGTAATTTGCGCGAATACTAATCTCTAGTATGGCAATCACTAACATTCTCCCGCTTGCTGAATCGCATAATCGAAAATGTCCGATTTGGGTCAAAACCGGAAGTCGAGTGCGGTCGCTGGAATGTCTGCTCCTAGGGGCAAAGCGGACGTAATACGTGCAAAAGCGGACATCGAATTGCGAATGTCGGCTGTTGAGGGCAATGCGGAAGTCGGTTTGGCGGGCTGGCACACCAGCTAATAGCCAACAGCGGTCCTCCCGGACGGCGAGTTGGTCCACTAAAGGGGAAGCCCCCGTCTCGGGGAGAGAGCGGGGGCTCCTATGGATAGTCACGGACGACTAGTCCGTACAACAAAACAGCGTTCCTGGGTGGGTGTATATGGAAGTGTCATATACGATGCCATTTTGCCGCATAAAAACCGTAACTTACCGCAACAATATGGGCAAGGACCGGCGTCGTCTTTTTCCGACGCAAACTGACTCGCCTCGGCACACGCTGTCGTGAAGCCAGGTTCGGGTCAAAACCGGAATCCTGCTTTACATCAAGAATTGTCCACTCTCAGCGCAAAAGCAGACTCCCGAGCTTTTTCGCTCCGCTAAATTAGGTGGCGAGTTTTTGGGGTGCGCTAGAGTGTCGGAATTGTGTAACTGCGCGAAGGCCAAGGGGGGCTGATGACCAAATTTCGACTACTGACGACCATTGTTTTGGTGTTCTTCGTCAGCCTAATGCTCGGTGGTTGCGGAACGTGGCGGGGCGATAAAGAGGTGGACACGGAACCGGAGGAGGGGAGGTCAGAAGGTCCCGGTCTATTCACAGGAAAGAAAGGCGGCATCATCATTTATGAAGAGATCTGGACGGAGGCCGCGCCGTATGGCGACGCTGAAGAATGACACCGGGTCGTGCTTGTCAGAGTATTTCCGGCTCCGCTAGAGAAGCGAGTATTTTGGGGCCGCTAGAGAGGCGACTTTTCCGGCTCCGCTAAAGGGCGGGGTTTTTGGGCTGGGTTAGAGAG
>CAYYBI010000129.1:0-3121 GCA_964469835.1 uncultured Rhodospirillaceae bacterium | reverse complement strand
CAAAGACGATTTGTTCCGCCAATCGGATTACGTTGCCGTATTGGTCATACAGAGCGACCGGACCATCGGTCTTGTCGGCGCGCACGAGATCGGCTTGATGAAGCCGGATGCCTATCTGGTGAACCCGGCGCGCGGTCCCATCGTCGACGAGGCGGCATTGGTGGACGCCTTGCAGAACAATCGTATCGCCGGCGCTGGCCTCGACGTCTACGACGAGGAGCCGCTGCCGGTCGATCATCCTTTCCGGGGACTTCCCAATACAGTGCTGATGCCGCATGTCGCCGGTTTCACCCGGGAACACTACGCACACTGGTACAACGGCATGCTGGAGGACGTGAGGTCCTGGCTTAACGGCAATGT
This sequence comes from uncultured Rhodospirillaceae bacterium, assembly GCA_964469835.1. Lineage (GTDB taxonomy): Bacteria > Pseudomonadota > Alphaproteobacteria > UBA8366 > UBA8366 > JAOTYV01. The sequence continues at coordinate 2,761 of CAYYBI010000129.1, read as the reverse complement.
GATTAATGAAATCCACGGCAGCGGTATCGTCGCGGCGCGGGTTTAAGATTCCGCCAATTTCATTTCATGTTGCGCAATCTGTTATAGGCGCGCGCGGACTCTTAGAAGGAAGACGAAATGACAGATCTCACTGTACTGCTCGAAGGCTTGTATTTTGGCGAAGGGCCGCGCTGGCGTGACGGTCATTTATACCTGTCCGATTTCTATGCGCATGAGGTGTTGAAGGTCGATCTCGATGGCAACCGAGAACGGGTCGCGCATGTTCCCCATCAACCGTCGGGGCTCGGCTGGTTGCCGGACGGGACGATGTTGATCGTCTCCATGAAGGATCGCAAATTATTGAAACTGACCGATGAGGGCCCCGTCGCCTATGCCGACCTATCGTCCGTCGCCGGCTTCCATTGCAACGATATGGTCGTGAGCACCGAGGGACGCGCTTATGTCGGTAATTTCGGCTACGACCATTACAGCGAGCCGGAAGAGAAGACGGCGAATTTGGCCCGGGTCGATCCCGACGGGTCGGTGCATTGCGCTGCGACCGGACTTAAATTCCCGAACGGCAGCGTCATCACACCTGACGCCAAGACCTTGGTTGTCGGAGAGACGCGCGGCAACCGATTGACTGCCTGGGATATCGGGCCGGGCGGGGTGTTGGCTAACCGACGGGTCTGGGCCGATCTTGGGCGGAATTTTCCGGACGGTATCTGCCTCGACGAACAGGGCGCCATCTGGGTTGCCGACCCCCGTCTCAAGGAGACGATCCGGGTCCGGGAAGGCGGCGAGGTTACGCACCGTATCTCGACCGGCGACAACGGCTCTTACGCCTGCATGTTGGGAGGAGAGGACCGCAGGACGCTTTTCATTTGTACCGCACCAGGCTCGGGTCCCGGCGCCGCCGAGGCGCGGCATGGCCGGATCGAATATTGCCATGTCGAGGTGCCCGGGGCGGGACTGCCATAAGAAGCAGCGAGCCGACCGACCGAGCGACTTCGATCAGGATGCCGGATGTTTGCCTCCGGCTAAATTCAGATGCCACAGCGTTTCTGACGAACTGCGACTGCTGACCCAAAAGAGACATTCCCAGCGTCAATACGCGACCATTTTTCGCGCTATGGAGCACTCGGCGCCCCCGGGCGCGAGGCATCTGACACCGCGGTAATGGCCGGGATACCTGAATAGGCTCCGCCGATGTCCTTCTTACGCCAGCGTGTTCGCCTTAAGAAAGGTGCGCAAGTGGCGCACGGCCAAGGGGACCCGATCCTTGGACTCCTTCCAGGGGAAGAAGGTCATCTGTGCGTTCGGCGCCAGCATCGCGGATTCCTCCGCCACGGCGTAGGGATGCGGCTGGGTGTCGTCCGGCATGACCAGAACCGGCGTCGTGCAGCCGCGCACGAAATCGCGCGTCACGCTGAAGACGAAGTCGGGATTTTCGAGATACATTTTCTTGAGGAAGGCGCTGCACATCTCCATCGTGACGTCGGGCCGTTTCTCGCACAGCGCCGGGGCCCATCCCGTCATGTTGTTCTGGTAGAACAGATCCGGGACTTCCGGTCGGAAGCCGCTCGGCTGCGCCGGCACGGCCGCGATGACGCGCTCGGGCGCCCGCTTCAGCATGTTCCAGATGAAGGGGCCGCCGATGCAGAAGCCGAGCACCAAGAACTTGTCGATGCCCAGATGATCCATCAGGCCGAGTTGGTCGTCGGTATACGAATCCCACGGCCGGTCGACCTCCACCGGACCGGAGGATCCGCCGCCGTTGGCGTTCCGCAGGTCCATCGTGATGCAGCGGTACTCGTCGCTGAGTACTTCCATCGGGTTGAACGGCACTCTTTCGGAAAGGTAACCAATCGTCGCATTCAACCCGCCACCAGGAATGACCAGTAGTGGAAAGCCAGACCCGGCCTCCTCGTAATAGATCTGAACGGAGCCGTTTTCGTAGATGGGCATGGCGGGTTTCCTCCATCGGGACGGAATTGTGCGGATACCACAATCTTATAGGCGTGACGCTATAACGAATATGGAGTTACGCATAACCATAACCGATGTGGAACTACACGCAGTAGACCTCATTGCTGAAAGGACGGCGAACCGAAGGCATTCACACTTATTAGACGGCCGCCTGACAGAATGTCCGCTCCTTAGGGCTGAGCGGACGAAATCAGTGGCACAGCGGGAGCGCGGAGGCTTCCTTCTGCCCACACCCTTACCAACGGGCCTGCGCCCCGGATTCAACATGCACCTTTAAGAGCCAAAGCAATTGAAAATGTTTCTCTATCAGTGGTGGCAAGTGCGGCAGATTTCCGCCCCCGAGCCACGCGTCTGAAGCTGATCTCTTGTTTTCGCGGCGGTCGCGAGTTCACTCAGCCTTTTCCCGCCGGCTTTCGTCTACGGCAGCCTGCTCTGCCTGGCGGCGCGCCTCGATGATGCGGCGGGCGGCCTGATCGGGAACACCAACACCCATCAAAACCATCTCGCCGAGTTGCAGGCTCGCCTCGGTGGTCTCGGGGATTACGTGGCTCGCGCCTCGGGCGATCAGCCGCGTTCCGTGCGCGCGGTCGCGGGCGCGCGCGTAGATAACGAGATCGGGCCAGTGCCGGCGCGCGGTCTCGACGACGTGCTCCGCGTCATGCGGGCTGTCCATGGTCGCTACCAGGGCTGCGGCCCGATCAACGCCGAACCTGCGTAACATGTCTGGCCGGCTCCCCGCGCCGCAGAAAAAACCCCCGCCGGCGGCGCCGGAACCCGCCACCACGGTCGCATC
>CAYYBI010000128.1:0-15263 GCA_964469835.1 uncultured Rhodospirillaceae bacterium | reverse complement strand
GTAGCGGGTGTTGAAGTCCCAGCTCCCCTGGATGCGAACGGTCAGCTTGTTCTTGGACTCCAGGTCCCGATAGGCCTTGAGGCGCACCGGATCGAGTTGGGCGGTGGTGATGCCGGTGATCCCAAAGCGGGTAAGGTTTTTGAAAATCCATTGGGCGCGTTCTTCCACTACCTTGGGGGCGGGCGGCGGCATGGCGGCGGTGATCAGGCCAAGCGCCTTGTCGTGGAGCACCCCCGTAGGGTTGCCCGAACTGTCACGGTCAATGACACCGGCCGGCGGGTTCGGCGTGTCCTTGGTAATCTTCACCGCCTTGAGCGCCGCCGAATTAACCCACGCAAGGTGGTTGGTCCAGTCGTGCAGGAACACCGGATTGTTCGGTGACACCTCGTCCAGCATGGTGGCGTTGAGCTTATGGTAATCGAGCGACCACTTGGCGCCCTCGACCCAATCGCCCTTCTTGAGTTGCTTGTCGGCAATGAACTTCTTTATGGCGGCCTTGATCTCATCCACCGATGCGGTCACGGGGAAGGCAAGCCCGAGGGCCGTCAACGCGCCGCGCAGCGCATGGATGTGGGTATCGATCAGCCCGGGCATCACCATCCGTCCCTTCAGATCGACCACCTTGGTATTGGGAGCGGTCACGGCCTTCATGTCATCGTTGGAGCCGACCTTGACGTATTTGCTGTCCCGGACCGCGAATGCCTGGGCGCGGCTGCGTACCCCGTCCACCGTGTAGACGAAACCGTTTTTGTACACCACGTCGGCCCCGCGCTTGGATGTCGCGTCCTGGGCGGATGCAAAGGGCGCAAGTGACGTGGCAAACAAAAATGCCGCGGTGGCGGCTGTGATATTCAACGTTCTCATGTCTTATGCCTGAATTGCCGTTGTAGTGTCCGCAATAGGTATACGGGCTGCGGAAACGGTTTTCCAGATTAGCGAGCGCCAGTTTGCCGCAATCAATCAGGAATGATGGATCGTGTATTCGTCTGAGGTCCTGTTGGCGTAATCACATTCAGACCTATGCCTTCGCCATGGGTCGTACACATGACGGCAAGGCGTTTCGAATGTTGACGGTGATCGGCGAGTTTACGCGCGACTACGTCTGACCCCTGATGAGCACGTCGAGGTGGTTTCAGCGCGTTCGGGCCATGCCTCAGTGGCAATCACGCTGCAAATCTACGGACACGTGATCCCCGGTATGCAAGCGGCCATCGCCGACCGACTGGACGCAGCGCTCCGCGAGGTGTTAGAGAACGACGCGGGCACGCTTCGGGTGCCGATTAGGCGCCAATTCGTCTATTGGCACCGGAGCGCTTCGAGAAAAATTCAATGATACCAGGACGGATGGGTGGCCGAGCGGTTGAAGGCACCGGTCTTGAAAACCGGCAGGGGTTAATAGCTCCTCGTGGGTTCGAATCCCACCCCATCCGCCAGTAAACCAGTAGTCGCGAGATTAGAGCGAAGCTGTCCGCCGCAACCTTGGCGTAGGAGGTCCGCATCGGGAAGCCCGAACCCCGTTCAACCTGAAGGCTCGAATCGCCAGCCGAGTTATTGTTCAGAGTTCCCCATACATCTCCAGGACTTTGTCCATTTCCTTGAGCAAGCTTGCGTTGAACCCAACCACTTGCTGGATGTCGGTGGGCGAAATCTTACCGGTCTTCGCGGTTCCTTCAACAATTGGGCGAAAACGGTCCCAGACCGTTTGGACCCTGCGCAACTGACCTCTAATTTGGGGCGTCGGCGCCGGGAATAGTTTAATTTCGAAATTTCCCTCGATCATGCTAACGAGATTGGTTTCAAAGGTTGCCATGCTCTTATTGAGACGCTTTTTGTATATTTCCACATCGTGGTTATAGGCAATAAGCAGGACTTCCTTAGTTATTTTCTGCGATAGCATGCGTTGTTCGCCGCTAATGTCCATGGCTGCCTCGAGCATCGAAACAAGGTGGCCCGTGGCTGATTCGATCTTGATTTCTTTGACCAGGTCATCCAGCGCTTGGATCAGCGGAACGTTCAGGTCCGCAACGATCGCGACGCCGGCGCGAGATACGGTTCCGTCAGCAATCGATTGCCGCACGGCGGATTTGAACAATGACCAAAGTTCATCGATCTTATTGAGCCGTTCGAGAATATTTTGATTCTTGGTCGCCGGAAGCTTCAACTCCGTGTCGCCATCGCGGAGGCCATTGAGAGTCCTATCGAATTCGCCAAGCCATATTTTCAGCCGTTCGATAGAGTCTTCGTTCTTCTGGCCCAACGCGAGGAGGATCGTTTCCTTGGACATTTGTTGGGCGGTCATGCGCTGCGCGCCGACGACAGCGATGATGTGGCTGTAATCGGATTTCTTTAGTTCATTTTTCGCCAGAGCGCTTGTTTGTCCGGTAATCGAAACCGCCACGACAAAAACGAGAGTACTGAAAATCTTTTTTAATTTCTTGGCCATTGAACGATCAGTCCCAATGTCATCAAGCCAGCGGGTGCGGCCATACTCCGACGTCGGAGTGCGATGCGTGAAGACAGAGATTTCATTCCGGATACCATTTTCAGTTTCTCCCTATATTCGAAATAGGTTCCCGGAAACGCGGGATTACGCCGCCGACTGAGCGGAGAAAACCCGCTTCGCCGGTAACGTAATCCTTGCGGTCACGCCGCCTTCAGGATTGCTCACAAACTCGAGTTCACCGTCGTGCAGACGCGCAATATTAGAAACGAGTACAATATCCAGACTGCCGTTGGCGCCACCGGTATCCACCTTGCGGCCGAAATTCTGGACCGCCTCGCGGATTTGCTCGATGGGCATGCCGTTGCTGGTATCGGTAACCTGGATGACGGGGTCACCGTTCTCCTCCCGCCGGACGCTCAACGTGATGTCGCCATCTTCCGGGGTGAAATCGACCGAATTGCTCAGTAGATTCAGGATGACCAGCTTGAGCAGCCGCTCGTCGCCCCATACCGGGACGGATTCCTCGGGCACGGACACCTTAACCTCCGGGCCGCCATCGCCGATGGTGTCGCGCGCGGCCGTGACACAATTCGAAACCAGCTTGCAAATGTCGACTGCGCCTTCGTCGAGCTCCAGGGTGAACGCCTTGAGCTTGGCGAGGTCCGCGGCATTATTGACGACGCTTTCGATCCGCGCGGCAATACCGTGGATGCTCTTGACGAGTTGCGAACGGTCTTCGCCCCCGTCGTCACCTGGCTGTGCCAACTTGTCCGAAACCGCTTGAATTTCCTTCACCATGGCGTCGACGGACGCACCGATCTCGCCATAGAACCCACTGATATGGCGGATTTTCTCTTCAGCTTCTTCCTTGGCGACCTGCAGTTCCTCGAATGAGGCTCGCATCTTCTCGTCGAGCTCGTACTTGTCGAGGCAGGTATCCATGATCGCGAACAGCTCATCCGGATGCAGTGGTTTCGTCAGGTAGTTGTAGGCACCGCGCTGCAAGGCGGCGATCGCGGATTCACGATCGGCGTTGCCGGTGATCATGATGCTTTGAAGATTCGGGCGATATTCCTTGAGCGACTTGATCAGGTCCAACCCGCTGGTTTTGCCGAGGCGAATATCGAGCAAGGCAAGCTGTGCGTCGAACTCTTTGATGAGAGCGAACGCTTCTTCCTCATTGTTGGCGGTCTTGACCTCGTAGCCGCGGGTGCGCAGCACTTCCGCCAGACCGTCGACCATGTCGATATCGTCGTCGACCGCAATGATGCGACCCTGCGGCCGCTTTTCTTCGTGCATAACAGGTGCCGGCGGCGGAGGAGGCGCCGGGGGCGTCGCAGCCTGAGGTGCGGGCGCGGGTGGCGTTGAAGCCTGCGGCGCGGGCGCCGGCGGCGTTGAAGCCTGTGGCGCGGGCGCCGGCGGCGTTGCAGCCTGGGGTGCCGGCATAGGCATAGCCGGCGGTTGCCGGTCGGGCGATGTAATTTCCGCGGGCGTTGCGGGACTGTCGGTGGAAACGGCCGGTTTGATGATACTCGGCGCCGAAGTGTCGTCGAGATGTGGCGCGGGGCTCGCGGGCGCCGGTTTTACGATATTCGGCATCGGGCCTGACACCGGCGATGGCGCCGGTGTCATCGATTGCTCGGCTTGGACGGTCTCCATGCTCACCATCGGCGCCGGCGCCGACAAGTCGATTCCGGGAGCGGCTTCGCCGTCGCGGAACTGACCCAGCGATTTCAACAACTGTTCGGTGTTGAACGGCTTGGTCAAAATGCCGGTGGTGTTGAAATTATACAGGTTGTCGAGATCGGCGTCATAGTTTGCGCCCTGCTCGGTAACGATCACGGTCGGAATGTCGCGCGACCGTTTGCGGAGCTCCATGTAAACTTCGATGCCACTGAGAATGGGAAGTTCCTTCCCCAGCAGCATGATGTCGACGCCGCCCTCCATCGCCTTGGCGAGCGCTTCCTTGCCGCTGCGGGCGTTGACGGTGCGATAGCCGTGCTGTTCAAGCACGCCTTTGATCGAGCTGCCGAACTGCGGATTGGCGTCGGCGATCAGAACGAGACCCTCGGACTTGACGCGTTCAAGGGTCTTCAAAATATCATCGACGATAACGGGCTTGTGGAGAACGCCATAGGCGCCCTTTTCCACCACCTGGTCCAGCAACTGCTCAACGCTGTAGCCGGTCATCATGACCACTTTGGCGTTCGGCTTATGACGACGGATCGCAAGAAAGCTCTCCACGCCGTTCATGCCGGGCATCATGACGTCCATGAAAGCGATGTCGTAATCGTTTTCCTTGAACATCCGGACCGCTTGCTCGCCGCCGAAGGCGACATCGACTTCATGCCCCTGCAATCGCAGGACTTCCGCCAACCCTTCCGCGATATCCCGGTGGTCATCGACCACGAAGATTTTCATGGGTTTTACCTCCGAACCACTCATCAGGCCGCCCTTTCTTCATTCGAAGCCGCAACCTGATTGTGTTCTTGGCTGCCGCGTCCAAGTGTTGTCGGCAACCAGAACCGTACGGTGCTGCCCTGCCCCAGATCACTGGTGATTTCGATGCCGCCACCATGCTGTTCCATGATCTGCTTGACGATCGGCAGGCCAAGCCCGACACCGAAGCTCTTCGTGCTGTACAGCGGCTCGAAGATCTTCTGTAACTTGTCCGGCTCGATGCCCGGGCCATTGTCCCGGAACACCACCTGCAACTGATCGTTGGCAACGGTGGAGGACACCGAAAGCGCGTACTCGCGGAGTCCCGGATGTTGATCGGCCTGTTCGGCCATCGCTTCGCAGGCATTGTTGACGACGTTGACGACAACCCGGCGCAGACGCTCCCGGTCGAACTGCAATTGCTTGCCTTCCGTGTGGTAGGATTTCTGCAGCGTGACCGAGGTCGGAATGGTCATTTCGCCCAGCACTTCGTCCAACCAGTTGTCGGCTATGGTATTTTCGAGTGCCAACGGTGTTTGGCGCGTGTAGTCCAGCAACTCGTTAATGATGCTGTCGCATCGCGCAATGCTGCGTTCCGAACGCTTCAAGGCGTCCTCGATGCCAAGATTGGCACCCTGCGTCTTGGTGGTAATCAAATACATCGCGGTACGAATGGCGCCCAGCGGGTTCCGCAGTTCGTGGCTGACCGTCGCGGTCAACTGACCCAATGTGGCAAGCCGCTCGCTCGAGATCAGCTCGGATTGCGCCTCCTGCAGTTCGTGCGTGCGCTCTTCGACGCGTCGCTCCAGATCGGTGTTGAGGCGCATGATGTCTTCGGAGGCCTTGGCAAGCTCGCCAGTCCGTTCCTCGACGCGCTTTTCCAGATCCGCGTTGAGGCCCATGATGTCCGCATTCGCCTTGTTCAACTCGGCGGTGCGTTCCTCCACCCGGCGTTCCAGGTCGGCGTTCAGGCGCAACATGTTTTCATTCGCGGTGTTGAGTTCCGAGGTACGCTCGGAGACGCGTTTTTCGAGTTCTTCGTTCATCTTGTTGGCGCTGTCGACCGCCTTGAACAGTTGCTCGTTCGTCTTGTAGAGCTGTTCGGTTCGTTCTTCGACGCGCTTTTCGAGCTCTTCGTTGAGCTGTTGAATATCTTCGGTCGCCTTGGCGAGCTCGCCCGTCCGTTCTTCAACGCGCTTTTCGAGATCTTCGTTCAGCTTGATGACTTCCGCTTCGGCGTTCGACACCTGTTCGTTCGCCTCGGCGAGCGCCACCAATTCGTTGTTACGTGCGCGGACGTTGAAGATGATCATCACCGTGATCATTCCCGCAAAGACGAAGAGCATGCTGCCCAGCGCGAACTGCGCCTTTTTGGTCAGCTTGTCCAGGAAGGCCACCTGCGGCGTCGCGTCGACATACACCTCGATGGCGCCCTTGAACTTGCCGTTCTCCATCACCGGCTCATAGGCATCGCCGACCGTGAACACTTTGCCTAATGCGCCCTTGGCGTCGGACCCATCGCTTTCGACCTGCGCCTTGAGTTCGGGAACGGAATCCTCCGACACCACTTTGACGTAGTTCTTACCCTTGGCGACGATGTTGTAAAAGTAATCCCGCTTGTTCTTCTTGCCGAGATCGTTAAGCCGCGAGGCCAGAACAATGACACCGTCGCGGTTGAAAAATTTGTACCGATAAACAGCGCCGGCTTCCGCCACCAACCCGATCAGTTCCTGGTCTTTTTCGGTGATCTTGCCATAGGCAAAGGTCGCGTTGGGATCCGACAGGCGCGACCGGACGAATTTACCCCAGGCAATGGCCTGCGATTTCGTCTGCGCCGCCACGATTTGATTTTGGAATTCCTTCGCACCAAACCAACTAAAGCCGAGAGCAATGGCTGTAATGAGCGCGAGAATTCCGATCAGGAGGATATCCCTGGTGCGAAAGCCTTTGAACATTGTCACATTCCCTTTTGAGTATTTTGGGTCACTTGCATGCTTTTGGGACCGTTCGGAGGAGACCTTTGCGCTGGCAAGTCGAGACACCGCGGCAAAATTAAACACGCGATGTCAAATAGTTGCCTCGAGTCGCCTAAGAAATCTCTCTGTCGGAAACCACCCTTTTCTAGAAATACGTTTTCCTAAATGCAGTAATGGCATGAATTTGTGAATGGAACGTAAATACGCGGATAAATTCACTCGTAATTACAATGATTTTTAGTTAATGCTTATCTAAAATTAAGCATAACGCTGAAGTTTATTTGATTTGTGTTTTCCGCCACACAGTAACGCCCTGGATCCGGTTTGCCGCCGTGTGCGGACGCTCATCGGGCCGCTTGGTTGGTCTTGGCCTGAAACCTGAAGGCAACATCGGCGGCGAATATCGCCGGCAGAAATCCTTTGCAGCCAACCCCTACCCGGTTGATGCGCTCTTGCACATCGTCCACCACCTCGGCAATGGCCTCGTTATCCATAGATGCGTAGAGGCGACCGAACCCGCACCGCCAATCGAAGCGGCGCGCCGATAACGCGGGCCAAAGGCCCGCGCCCCTGAAATGGATGGTTCTACACACGCCGAATTTGCATCGATGACGCAGTCTGAGCGGCACTCAGGATTGACTGCCTTTGACACCCTGGGTCAGGGATTGCACTGCATCAATGACCTGTTGCAAACGAGCGTCCGGTTCGCCCTTGGTGATCAGGAACAGAGGCTGGCGAATCGTTTCATCCGTGTCGAGTGCGTATACTTTGCTGTTGAGGTGCGCCGCGGTGGAGATGCCGAGCGCCTGCGGCACCTGCGTGACCGCGAAAACGACTTGGGGGCCGGTTTGCACCTCGTTCGTCGTGGTCAGGACATCGCCCCATTTGCCCAACTTCTTCTCGACCAGGGAACGGATGCCGCCGCCCTTCTGGGTCGTCATGATTTCAATCTTGACGCTGTTGCCGCCAACCTCGCTCCAGAACTTGATCCGCCCCGCCAAAATGTCCGTGATCTGTTTGAGGGAGAGCCGTTTGACCGGGTTGGATTGGTTGACGATGAAGGCGGCCGAGTTAGCACCGATCGCATGGGCGATCAGCGAACGACCGTCCACGGAGCCGGGCTTCTTTTTATTGATCTTCCGCACAACGGATGCAAGCGGCGCCGAAATTGCACCGAGGTCCGACTTCCCCTGGACCAATGCACGAATGCCTCGGCTGCTCCCGATCGCATTGATCTCGATGGCCATGCCTGCAATTTCTTCGATCTTGTCCTTATAGGGAACGAGGACGCTGCCGGCGACGGTCGTTGAACCAGAGATACTGACATCGGCCTTCGCGTCGTTGATCGGGCCGGATGTGACAATTGCAGCCATGGCCACGATCGCCATTGAATTTCGAATAGCCATGAATAATTCTCCTTTGAGCCCGAGCAAATAGGCAGACCTCAAATAAAAAATTCACGCCCCAATCAATTGGTATCCCCACCGGCAAAATGTTGTCGTCGTTTCTCCGGTACAATCCAATATGCAAAAATAAACTTTAGAATTTGTTAATAATTTTAATTAAATTTTGCCGGCTTTGTATTTAAATATATGTATTTTATATCAATATGTTATGGATACTTTCTCACAAAACACTACAAGATATCGATAAGAATTTTGCAGGCTCCAGCGGCGGCACACGGTTGGTGCACGCTTTATACCGGCGTTCAAAGAACGAACCCGGCGCGACGACTTGGAAGTTTTGTTGGTTCAACTCTAAACGCAAGACGCCGCAGCGCCTTTGGGGCGCGCGGCGTGTGTAGCTGATACCAGAGCGATGCTAATGGGCTTGCCTGGTGGTTCAGCCTTCGAATATCGAAACGCTAATCACGCCGCCGAGGTCGCCAAGCGCGGCGCCTTCCTTCTTGCGGCCGGTAATGTCATACGAACCCTTTGGCCCGCCATGACATTGCAGACAGGACTTGCGATAGTATTCTGGTAAGACCAACCGGAAAGCCTGCTTGCCTGAATCAAACATCTCACCGGTGACATGCTTGCCTTTTGGATGGTCTTTGCTAATCAGGGTTTTCTCGATCACCCCGTCTTCCCATTTGTCCGGTGCGTTCGAGCGATTGCGCAAGACACGCCGCGGCGCCGTCACCTTTAGGGAGGCGGACTCGCCAGCCTTGGCACGAAATCTCTCGGCGACCTGCACGGCGAAAATATCGGGCAGAAATCCCTTGAATCCAACCCCCTTGCGATTGATGCGTTCCTGCACCTCGTCTATGACTTCGGCGATGGCATCCAGTTCGGCTCGGATGAGCTCCCCTTGCAAGGTCGACGGATCAATATCGTCGAGGGCCTGTCCGGTATCGATTTCGTAGTATTCCTTGGCCGTGAGAATGACCATGTCCGAACTCAATCCTTTGAATCCTTCGGTATGGTCGTTGATATGTTCCTGATTATCGGAAATGACCGAGCGCGCGGCGCGCAGAAGATTCGCCAAACTCAACGCAATCGTCTCTTTACTTTCTTCGACCGAATACGCGGAACCAATGCCTGCGACGCTTGCAAGAATGGATGCGACCAGCGCGGCCGCAAGCGTCACCTTGCTACCTCTTCTAAAAATCGCAAACCTCATGATCGACTCCAAACACTGTGAACCCCACCGTTCTCAAGCCGCATCGAATCTGCCCCGCGGCATGCCGTTTGTTGAGTTACGTCCCCCAAGATATGGTCGGTTATGCCGCAAAAATTTTAAGATCATGTTAAACTTGACGATGATTTTATGAAACTTTTCAACGAATTGCAGAATATTCCCCTGCTTGCCCGCTTCAAATTTTTTCGACGCTTGAAACGTACAGCTTCGCTATTACAAATGGTTACAGCGCGTTTTGTAGTGATTTCTATAACTAAGATAATTCGCCAACGTGACAGCATTCCCGATCATCAGCCGGCCATCGAAAATTAAATTGGCAATTCACGCGTCAAGAATGCAGCGGGCCGCGCAAGCACAACCATCGCATAATTTGATAGTATCGACCTCGCCCACAGGTGATCGCTGACTTTCCAGAAGGAGAAGAAAATGGACCTCGAACTATCCGAGGAACATCGGATGTTGAAGGATCTCGTGACAAAATTTGTCGAGAACGAGCTCATGCCGCTCGAAGCAAATGTCATTGCACGCGAGATCAAGGGCGAAGAAATCGGCCTCACCGACGAGGAGCAGGCCCCTCTCCTCGCCAGATGCAAGGAATTGGGACTTTGGGGATTGGATGCCCCTGAGGAAGTAGGTGGCGTGGACCTGCCGGCCGTCGCCTTGGTTGGCGTCAATGAGGAAATTGGGCGCACCATCACCCCGTTCACCTTTCCACCGGATTCGCCCAACCTGCATATGTTGCTGGAGACCGCCGACGATTGGCAGCGGGAACGGTACCTCGATCCCTATGCACGGGGGGAATCGCATTCCGCAATTGCCATTTCCGAACCCGGCGCCGGCGGCGATCCCGCCGGCATGATGACGAAGGCGGTGAAGGACGGAGACGATTGGGTCATCAACGGCCGCAAGATCTGGATCAGTCGCGTGCCCCGTGCCGACTTCGTCATCGTCATGGCGGTGACCGACCCGGCCTTGAAGGCGCGCGGCGGTATCACCGCGTTCATCGTCGAAAAGGGAACCCCCGGATTCGAAACAGAACGCGCGATCCCGATGCTGGCAGGCCACCGCACCTATGAAATCGTATTCGACGATTGCCGGGTACCGGAACGTCAAATTCTTGGCGAGATCGGCGCCGGATTTGCACCGATGCAATTGCGCCTCACGGTGCGCCGGCTGCAGATCGGGGCCTGGTGCGTCGGCATGGCCCGGCGCGCGCTCGATATGATGCGAGATCATGTCAAACAGCGCGTGACGTTCGGAATGGCCCTCGCCGACCGGCAGGCCATTCAATGGTGGATCGCCGATGCGGCGATCAAGATCCACGCCTGCCGCCTGATGGTGCTGGACGCGGCCATCAAACAGGACAATGGGCAGGACGTCCGGACCGAGGCCTCGATGATCAAGGTGTTTGCTACGGAAATGGTGACTGAAATTGCCGATCATGCCATGCAAGCATTCGGGGCCATGGGCATGACCAAGGAATTGCCGTTGCAGCTCCTGGCGCAAAAGGCGCGTCTTATGCGGATATACGAGGGGCCGACCGAAGTCCACCGAATGGTGATTGCACGGCGCACACTCGCCTCAAACGGCTAGCCGCACAACGATTATGCAGCGGCCTTGTTGCGGGAAGCCTGCCTGGTCGCGGCGGCTAACGCAATCGGTTTACTGGGTGGCTTCTTTTACTTTTTCGCCGGCCGCGCCAATGGTTTCGCGCGCCGATTTGCTAACCGTATCGGCCGCTTCCTTGGTAACCTCGCCGGCCTTCACGATCGCTTCTTCGGCTTTCACCTTTGCCTCCAACGCGACGTCTTTGGCTGATTCGCCAACCTTCTCTCCAACCTTCTTTAAGGACTCGCCAACCGTCTCGACTGCTTTCCGGGCCACTTCGCCAGCCTTGCTGCCGGCGATTTTCGCGGCTTCCTTGGTTGCGATTTCTTTGGCTGCAGCCTGTCTCGCGGAAGCCGGCGAATCCGGCCTCGCGGCGGTTTGATCTTCACCACAGGCGCCAACGATCAGCAATGCCATGCTAACCCCGACTATGCCGAGTATTCGCCCAATTGACGTCAAACCCTGCATTGTTCAAAACTCCGATGATGAATACGCGATGGTATCATTCTAAATAACGCAAAAATTAGGCAAACTTATGGCAAAAATTTGAAAGCCTTATATTTGATATATATTAATACATAATAGAATTAAATAATTGTAAATTATCTATTAATTGAACCGGTATTTACGCGCGCCTGAATCGTCTTTGCGGAAATGGAAGGGCGTCAGACGGGCCGATCGCCTTTAATCTGGACACGATGCATCGTCCGGTGCTTGCCCGGGTAATCGTTCAGCGCCCAGTGCTGCAAACACCGATTGTCCCAAAACGCCATCGAGCCTGCGCACCAGCGAAATCGGCAGGTGAATTCCGGCCGGGTCGCCTGGATATACAGGAACCTCAATAGCGGCCGGCTCTCTTCGATCGTCATGCCATCGAAACGCTCGGTTTGGATCATGTTGATGTACAGCGCCTTACGACCGGTTTCGGGATGCGTCCGCACCACGGGGTGGCTCGTCTCTGCGGTCTTGTAGAGGCTGTCCTCTATCATGCTATCGCTCTGTGGAACATATCCAAGACTCAATTTGCGCTTGGTCCGACCGTCGGTGTGAACCGCTCTTAACCCGGCAAGTGCGGCTTTCAATCCCGCCGACAGCGACTCATAGGCGAGATATTGATTCGCGAACAGCGTATCACCACCAACATCGGGAACTCTCTTTGCAAGCAAGATCGAGCCCAGGGTCGGCCGTTCGAGATAGCTGGTATCGGAGTGCCATTCCGAGCCAAAATTCAATCGGTCTTCGGGTTTCTTCTCGACCATCAGAACATGCGGGTCGGCGTCGGGTAGCCGCCGATGAGGCGGGATCGCCGCCAGCGGGCCGAAACATTGTCCAAAGCTGACGAGTTGGGCATCGGACAGTGGCTGATCCTCGAAGAAGATCACTAAATACTCAAGAAAGGCACGACGGATTTCCGCGACCGTCGCATCGTCTAAGGCTGTGGTGAGATCGACTCCGGAAATAACCGCGCCAAGGGCGCCAGCGTAGGGCTTCACGGCAATACGCGAATAGGCAGAGCTGACGTGGGCCGCGACTGGCATAATGAATTGCTCCGGCACGCTGGGATCGATCCCGAAGTCTATCCACTCAAGGTCGACACGAAAACCCGTGCGTTACGGACTATCGATATGACGGTTTATTGCTTGGTCTAATGAAACCGAGGCAAAAAAAACGGCATCCGGTATGGAATACCGAATGCCGCTGAAATCAAAGCGTCATGGAAACTGCTTTAGCGTGTCCAATCGCTTCCACCCTGCCCCAGTACGACCTCTGTCCAGGGAATGTGCTCCGAATCAGCCGGCGGCGGGCAATAGCCGTAGGCCAGGCCAAGTCGGGCGTCGACCTTTTTGCTCTTCCTATTTTTTTCGGTCCGCCGATCAAGTTGATCCTGACTCACCGGAACCGGAAAGGAGATGACGTTATCCCTCATGCAGTGCCTCCCCTGTGACTCCGTTGTTCTTGTAACGGAACCATGCGGCCAGGGCCCGATCCGGTCAACGAGTCTAAAGGACTGCTGCTAATGCGCGCGATTAGTATGGCTTCGGTAATCTTGTGAATTACAGGGCAACCGGGCTCCGCCCGCAGACGGCAACAGAACCTTATCCAGATTCGAAGATGGCGCGGCCTTGCAGCCGCGCCGTCTTACCATACCGCCTCACCGAGAAAAGCGTACTCGAAATTTACAGAATGACGCCCGTGTCGAGTGTCGGCAGAGCTCCGATCATGTTGCTATTCGTGCCGCACTTCTTGGACAAAGGCGAACACCCGGTCAACATCTCGATAACCGAGATATCGACACCCAGGGTAACCGCCCCAATAATGGCGCCGTTCTTCGGGTCGATGATCGGCATGCTGAGCTGTGCCTGATAGCGTCCGGTTGCCTCGACAAATTCTGGCTCGCCGATATGCCTGGCATTGCTCCCGGCGAGAAAAGATTTGCGCCATTTGGCTTCGTCGCCCTGCCAGTAGTCGTCGCTGACAACGCTTTGCCCCACATTCAGGCCCTTGCTGTCCATGACGAAGATTTCCGTGAAGAGCCCGTTGCTGTTTTCCTGCAGCGATTTCAGGAACTGCGACAAAGGATTGGACATGACTTTGTTGATTAACGGCTTCTCGCCGCCCGCCCGCTCGGCGCGCCACTGCGCATCCAAGATATCGATTTCCGCTTGGGTCATAGCCGCATGCGCCGCATTCTGGGCGCGCAGGACATCGATCAGGATCGGCTTTATGAGCCACGGGATCGATTTCGCGGGCGTCGGGGATCCGCTGCTCCGCCCGGCGAGGATTTCACCGGCCACAGCGGCTTGCGTCATAAAAACGGCCGCAACCGCCAGAAGGATCAATTTTTTAGCCATGAGAAACCCAACTTTCGAAATGTAAAAATTATTTAAAATACAATCTAAATTCGATGTAATCTTGGCCTGAATGTCTTAATAAATAGTAAACGTCTAAAATTTTATTTAAATAAATATTATTTGTTTTCAAAGGATACACGCAACTTTATAATTTTATTGATATTAAGACTTTTGTTATGCCCGCTACGGTTGCGGGTGCGCAAAGCCCAAGTTCCTGTCGGGTTCTGACCGCAGTTGCCCGGCATGAAACGGCGCAGGATCCAGAGGAAAACCGGCACGGTATTCGCGATCAATCGTCGCCGGCCGCGGCCAAACGGGCCGGGCTTGCGCGCCGGCCGAATTCGGAATCAAAACGTGGCGCCACTTCTTCCGCAAACCGCACATACATCTCGCGCCGCAGTTCCTTTGGTACGCCCGGTGTGGCCGACGAGACCATGAAATAATTGAAGCCGATCGCCTGAAGCGCTTCGATGCGCTGCCCTATCGTATCCGCGTTGCCGACGAAATTGAGGTCCATCATCGGGCCTAGATTCGCCGGATCCGTCATCTTTTTCATATTGGCGAACATCCGCGAGAACACCTCATATTCCGGAATATCCTTCCAGGGGTTCGCATCGACCTCGTAATGCTTCGCCTGGAGTGCAAAATTGCGCGGCAGATAGGTCCGTGCGAGGTCGCGCGCCTGATCGTCCGTATCGGCCATGAACAGTTTGACCGCCAGCGGGATCGTCACATTGATCGATTGCCCCAATTTGGTGCGGGTCTCCCGCCAGGTATCGATCACCCGTTCAAGCAGATGATCCGGAAACTGCGCCAGACACAGTGGCGGCAGACCGAGTTCAGCCATGATCGAGGCGCTGCCGGGACTACCGATTGCACCGTAGAAGTTGACCTCCTTGCCGGTCGGCGTTGGGCGCACCTGTATTTCACGATCGATACGATAGTGCTTGCCCTGATACGTTAAGGGCTCGCCGGTCAGGCCTTTTTCGACGATCTGGTAAATTTCCGTGAATCGCGCCCGAGCTTCATTCATGTCTACGCCGTAGGCATCGTATTCCATCTTCGCGGTGCCCCGCCCGATGCCCAAATGCAGCGGCCCTTCGGTCAGCGCATTGACCATTGCGATTTCTTCGGCCAGCCGCAGCGGATGATACCAGGGCAGCACCAGAACCGATGTCCCCAGCCCCAGTGTCGGGCATTGCGCTGCGATATGCGCCATAAAGACGAGCGGGCTCGGCGTTGGATAGTAATCGCTGAAATGGTGCTCCAGGAGCCAAGCAGCTTCATATCCAAGGCCAGCACCCA
>CAYYBI010000127.1:0-5852 GCA_964469835.1 uncultured Rhodospirillaceae bacterium | reverse complement strand
ATCAGAGGTGATTACAGCAACGACTCGGTCGGCATCAGCCATGACCAGCAGAACAACGGCAACAACAACGCCATCGGCGTGGTGAGCAATGTTCTGGTGAGTACGGCCGATGACAATGACGACGACATCACCCAGAACCTGTGGATAGATGGTACATCGCAAAACGGAAATTATTCAGATGTTCCGGTGATCAATCCGTCTGAGACGGCGGTGCGAAGCAACCGGATCAGCAATGCGTACCAAGACGTTCAAGGCGTGTTCGATGTTCAGCAGAACAACGGCGACGGCAACGTCATGAGTATCGGCGATGTGGTGTCCGCCAATCTTGGCGCCGAACTTGGGAATGGCCAGGCCCACGACGACACCACGCAAAAGGTGCGTGTATCGGGAACGGTTAGTGGCAATGAAACGACGGACACGAATTATTGGGACGGCGTTAAGGATGAAGTTACCGGCGAACGGTTCAATAGAATTAACGGCGAGGCTTTCCAAGACTTCCTCGGATTGGCGTCGGTGCAGCAGAACAACGGCAATGGCAACGTCATTCAGGCGGGCACCGCCGTGATCGCCGACATCGGAACGCCGAACAATCCCAGCGGCCGCGAAAGCTCGGGCCTGTGGGTTAAGGCCGACGGCACGGTGACAGGTAACATCGCCGCGTCCATGTCCGATCCCGGCCCGTCGATAACGCCGGTGGACCGCGATAACCTGATCGCCAACGCGTTCACGGGCGGGGTGAAGGGCATTGTCAATGTCCAGCAGAACAATGGCGACAACAACAGCATGAATGTTGCAAACGCCGTTCGCGCTGCGTACCTGACCGAAGCCGATCTCGACACGGTCGACCACAACGCCGTTTGGACGGTCGGCACCGTCATCCGCAATCAGGCGTACGATACGGATCAGAACCGCGACAATCGTGTCGGTGGAAACGCCTTCGAGGATGCGACGGGCATGATTACGGTGCAGCAGAACAATGGCGACAATAACGCCATGAATTCCGCGACCGGCGTCGTTGCGTCCATCCTCACGGGGGCCAACACGAACGGCGCCAGTGCGATGGCGGGTGCTGCGGCCCAAGCCACGGTGCAAAACAACAGCTCGACCGTGACCGTCAATTCCGATCGTCGCAATCGGATCAACGGCGGTGCGTTCAACGGTGCCGCCGGCATCGCCACGGTGCAGCAGAACAACGGCGACAACAACGTCATCGGGGCGTCCAAGGCGATCGTCGTTGCCGTCGGGTCAGACTCAGACGATGGTTTTGCCGGCTTCAATGGCAATATCATGGCCGTTACTGCGCTTACGGCGACGGTCACCGGGAACACGTCGATAATTAATTATACCAGCGTCCCGCCGGGGTATGAGAACCTGCTCACCAACTCGTTCCAAGGCTATAAGGGCGTGAAGACGGTGCAGCAGAACAACGGCAACAACAACGCGATCCAGTCTTCGATCACGGTCGTTGGTAATATCGGCGGAACCCGCGCCATGCTTCCGCCACCCCCCGTGGGCTCCCCGGGCGAATAAAGTCTGCGTGATGATGGACAGTGGGGATGTGTTCCCCACTGTCCCCGTTACCCTCAACAGGGATTTACGATTATGCTAAGGCGTTTTAAATTCTCGATCTTTCTTGCCGGTGCGGCCGCGGTAGCGGTCACGGCGGGATCATGCCAGGCGGATGAGGCGATGCTGCAAAGCCCGCATTTCGCCACCCCGGTCGCCGCGGCCGAACTCGATAGCCAACGCGGCAAGGCTCTTCCTTGCGACCCCTGCACGCTCGGCAACATGTCCGCCGTGGTGCGGGATAATACATCTATGGGCGATTTGAATGGCAGCAATGTCATCGGCGACGGTGCTCTCAGCAATGCGGCGGGGGCATTCATCGCGGTACAAAATGTTGGCAACAACGTTGTCATCCAAACGAACATGTCGGTCGATGTTCATTTCACTCCATAGAATGGTGTCGGCTTGCGCCGTCGCGCAACGCACCGTGGCGCTTGTCGCCGCCGTTGCGTTCGCGGTCGGTGTGGCCGTGCCGGCCGTGGCCGGCACCGTCTCGGCTGGCGGCAGCGGGTTGGGGTTTATCCGCGTCGATGTCACGAGTATCAAGGAAGCGCGGTTCAAGAAGGTTATCAAACAGCAATACGATTTCAGTTGTGGTTCGGCCGCATTGGCGACGCTGCTGACGCATCACTACGGCTACGACGTGACCGAACAGGACGTGTTCGATGCGATGATTCTGTTTGGCGACGAAGCTAAAATTCGGCGCTACGGATTTTCGCTGCTGGACATGAAAGAATATCTGGAGCGGGAGGGCTTCAATTCGAACGGGTTCAAGGCGCCGCTCGATGCTTTTGTCCAGGCGAAGGTGCCTGGAATCGCGTTGATCAATGCCAACGGATATCTCCATTTCGTCGTCGTAAAGGGCGTCACAAGAACCGAGGTGTTGGTCGGCGATCCTGCGGCGGGCGTGAAGACGTATCCGCGGGCCGAATTCGAAGCGATGTGGAATGGCGTCGCATTCGTGATCATGAATAAGACTAAGATGGCAAATGCGAGCTTCAACTCGCGGGCGGAATGGAAGGTGCGGTCTGCGGCTCCATTTGGCACCGCACTTAACCGTCAGAGCCTGGGTTCGTTTAGTCAATCTTTGCCGCGTCCGGGTGACTTTTAGCGATGGTTCGGCTGATTGTGACCTGTATCGAGGTAACGGGAGTGACCAGATTATGAAATCTTTCAAGGTGTCTATTGCGATCGCGGCGTTGGGAGTGAGCGCGCTGCTCACATTCCCCACTCTCGCCGATCCGGCCAAGTCTGCCGGCCGTGCGTTCACCTCCGATTTCAGGCAGTACAAGATAATTCCCGACGAACAGCTTGCGAAGATGCGGGGCGGCTTTGTTATGCCGGATGGGATCTTGAGTTTCTCAGTCGATCTTGCCGCTCAGATTAATGGCGAGACGATTTACACTGGCGGTATATCGTTCGACCGTAGCGTCAGCCCGAACGTCGTCAATACTGTGAATAACTATGCCGACGGCGACACGCCCACGATGATTGGTGGTGTACCCGTAATCGCAAACGTGAGAGATGGGATCAACCAGGTGGTGACGTCCGTTCGAGCCGGTGAGGGCAACATGGTGTCACCCTTCGCCAACACGACCGGTTTTGTTGCAACGGTACAGAACACCTTGTCGGATGTTGCCATTCAGCAGCAGATGCAGGTACAGCTGGAACTGAGTGCCGATCATTTTCTGCCGTCGCCCGCCGCCACCCAGTTGAGGAGCCGCCTGCAGCAAATGGGGAACCTCGGCGTTTTGCGCTAACGTTGCCTTCTCCCACAGTTAGGATCACTCGCTGCTTTAGACCTAAATTGATGTGAGCTTGCCCCCAACGTTGGACCGGCCTGAGGCTGATTGATCATGCGTCGGGAGTCCGTCGCCCAATCGACTTCGATGCCAAGTTTGAGGAGCTCTCCATGGCGGGGTTTTTGCACTTAATCAGAAATGTCTGAATGTAATCGAATTCGTCGGACCATTTCGGATAAACCGGTTTCATCTTCACAATCCAACCTTCAAGCTCGGTGATTGCCGCCTCGGACATCTCCCCCTTTGTCCTTCCCTGTGACGTCAATCTGGCCGCAGCACGCAGATTCTTCCCGAATTCTTGCTGCGCAGCTTTAACCTTTAACGGACCAATGCCGCAGAAGCTTCTTCTGCGCGGTTGATCTTGGCATTCGATCACCTTCGATGCCGCTGACGCGAGCTTCCTTAACCTCGCCTGAAGCCTCGGATCGGCACCAGCATGTTCGAAGGCTTCGGCAATGCCGTTTGTCTCACCCATCAATACTGCGTCCTCCAGGATCTAAAATGGCAAACCACAAAATATCTATGGATGGCGGTCGAACAACTGATTTACGTCAACGAACCCATGAAGTGGAGAGTCCGACATTTTTCTATCTGGCTGCTGGTCCGCTCTGGATCGGTAGCGTTGATAAAGTCGGGGTTGTCTTGTTTTAGCGGTTTTTTGGAGATGGATCAGACCATCACCGGTCTTGGTGGCGGCATGGTGGTGCGCATTACCAGCCGCCGCTATCTCACCAGGAAGACGATGAACAGACCACCGAGGGTCAGTACCATGCAGGAGGCAGCGCGGAACCGGCTCCGCATGTTCTTGTTATCGAGACCGAAACCCGCCGAGCGATTGACTACCACCCCTCAAACCACCCCGTCCGACTTCATCCGGGCAAATTCGTCCGCGGCCACGCCGCACAGCTCGCGCAGGACTTCCTCGGAATGTTCGCCGAGTTCGGGCGGGCGGGTGATGTCGGCCGGCGAGTCCGACAGCTTCACCGGGCACCCCACCGTCTGGTACGAGCCGTAGTTGGGGTACTCGACGTCGACGATCATGTCGCGCGCATGGAGATGCGGGTCGGCCAGGATTTCGCTGGTATCCTGACAGGCGCCGCAGGGCACGCCCGAAGCCCCGAGGACATCCATGACTTCGTGCTTGGTGCGTCCGCGCGTCCAGCTCTCGACCTCGGCATTGAGCGCCTCGCGGTTCTCCCAGCGCGCATCCGGGTTCGCGAAACGCGGATCCTCGCCAAGTTGGGCCATCCCCGTCGCCTCGACGAACGACGCCCACATTTGCGGCTGCACGAAGATATAGACGTAGTCGTTGGGACCGCCCGGGCTGCAGGGAAAGGTGGTTCCCGGCACCACCTTGCCGAGTTGGTTACCCTGCCGCGGCATGGTTCCGCCGCGGCGTTGATGGTCGCGCAGGCTGACGCGCAGGATGTTGACCACGGATTCCTGCATCGAGACCTCGACCTGCTGGCCACGGCCCGTTGCGTTGCGTTGCTGTAGCGCCGCCAGGATGCCGATCACCATATGCATGCCGGTCCCGGAATCGCCGATAGCCGGATAGTGATAGGTCGGCGGTCCGTCCGGCTGGCCGGTGACGCTCATCGCGCCGCCCATCGCCTGAGCGATCGGCTCGAAGCTCTTGAAATCGCTATAGGGGCCGTAGGTACCGAATCCCTTGATCGTTGCATAGATCAGGCGTGGATTGATTTCCTGAAGCGCCTCGAAGCCGAAGCCCATGCGATCCAGCGCGCCGGGCGAAAAATTCTCCAGCAGGATATCGGATTCGCCGAGCAGCTTGCGGAACAAATCCTTGCCCTCGTCGGTCTTGAGATTGAGCGTAAGGCTGCGCTTATTGGCGTTGAACATCAGGAAGAACAGCTCGTCACCCGCCTGCGAGCGTGCGACATCGCCCTTGTCCGGCGTTTCCAGCTTGATCACGTCGGCCCCGAGCCAGGCCAGGATCTGCGCGCACGCCGGCCCGGCCTGGTTATGCGTCATATCGATTACACGGATACCCGTAAGCGCTTTCGTCATGCCAATCCTCCTGGCCCTGTTCCGTTGATCGCGAAGCGAACGACTAGCTTCGCACGTCTCTGAAGTATGCGACAGCGCGCGCCCTGCGCCAAAGTTTTGATGATTTACGCGGCGCCAATGCGAGCTCCGGCTTTCAGCATTGGGGGCGCGGTACAGTCACGGCGCTCGGCGCGTGCAAATATCGCCCGTTGGAGAAATCCGACTCTGCGGCCGACTTCAGCCGCCGGTCCGCGGTGTGCAAAATCGCACAATCTTATTCTTAAAAATCGATCACCATCACCTTCTACGGTGAGGCTACAGGACCCTCGCAACGCGGAACTCAGTCTTGGTCCGCTTATCGGCCTTTTGCTGTCGTCTTTCAGGATTATGCCCGGCGGTTTGACCCCGACCGAATGATTTCCTCGTTACCAAACGTAAGAAGCTTTCACGGACTGGCAAAAATTCCATCATGGA
>CAYYBI010000126.1:0-3292 GCA_964469835.1 uncultured Rhodospirillaceae bacterium | reverse complement strand
GTGCTGGCGGAAAACGAGGACGTGGTCGAGAAGATCGGCTGGCAGCCGAACAGCGTCGAAATGGGCTTCAAGGCCGGCGACAACACGGTGACCATCGCGCGCTATACCGGCGGCAATCTGCTGGCCTCGGTCTATGGCGATACGCCGGAACGGATGATGCCGTTCATCGCCGACGGTGTGCTGCGCCAGAACACGTGGCAGCTCGTGTTCACGGTGGGCACGTCGAACGGGTCGTTGCGTCCTCTGCTGGTGCTCAGCCCGATCCTGGTCGAGACGATCGCCCGGGCCGGCTGGTCGAAGCAGGACGTGAAGCAGTACCTGTTCGATCACGCCCGCCTGCCGGCGTGGCAATTCGAACGCTATCTCGGGGAATGGACCGATCACCCGATCCGGTCGCTCAAGGATCAGGCGAATCTCGGCAAGATCCCCAAGCTGTTCTACGAATCGGACGATCCCGAGCGGATGGTGCCGATCGTCTTCGAGCCGGATGATTTCATGATCGTGGTGGCGGGCGACCTGCTGCGGACCAACTGCTACACCTTCGCCCATAACGGTATCCTCGGCTATCCGGTGGCCAAGAAGATCGCGCTGCCGGAAGACTGGTCCAGCCTGCTCGCCGGGGCGCGGTCGGGATAACCGTCCATGGAGGCGCTTTGGCTTTTGCTCCCGGCCGGGCAGCGCCGGTCCGGGGAATGGATCGACGATACGCTGGCCCAACGGGTACGGGAGCGGGGCATGGAGAAGAAGTGGCCGCTCGCCGGACAGTTTCCCCGGCAGCGGGTGGAGGTGGTGCGGGCCGCCGATCCTCTGGAAGAGGTCACTGCCCTGTTCTATCGGCGGGGCTGGACCGACGGGCTGCCGATCGTGCCGCCGACGCTCGAGCGGGTCGACGCGGCGGTCCGCGCCGCCGGCCGGCGCGCGGGCGAAGAGATCGGCGTGCTGGAGCCGCTGGGCGGCGTCGCGACTGTCGAGAAAATTGCCGCGAATGCCGTCATGGCGGGCGCCGCGCCGGAACACCTGCCGGTCGTTCTGGCCGCGGTCGAGGCGATCCTGGACGCCGATTTCAACCTGCGCGGCGTGCAGACGACCGACGAGAACGTCACCCCGCTGCTCATCGTCAATGGGCCGGCCGCCGCGGTATTGGAGATCAATGACAGCTACGGCGCGCTCGGCCCAGGCTGGCGGGCGAATGGCGCTATCGGCCGCGCGCTGCGGTTGATCATGAACAATATCGGCGGCGGCTGGCCGGCGGTGGTCTCGTTCGCCGGGCTTGGACAGCCCGGTCGATACGCACTTTGCCTGGCGGAGAACGAGGCCGCCTCGCCCTGGGACCCGCTGCACCTCGATGCCGGGTTCGGGCCTGAGCAAAGCACCGTCACGGTGACGCGGGCCGAGACGATGATCAACGTGACCGGCGGGCTGGAGGAGCTGGCCAGCGTCATGGCGTCCGCCGCCTCGGCGTTCACCATGCTGTATGCGGGCAAGGTCGCGGTGGTTCTGGCGCCGCATGTCGCCCGCGACCTCGCGCGGCAGGGCTGGTCGAAGCAGGATGTGAAAACCCATCTTCACGGCCGCGCCCGCATCGCCACCGATGTCTGGCGGCGGTCATGGTTGTGCACCGCGCATGCGGACAGCCGTCGCTGGCCCGATTGGGTGGTTGCCGCGTCGGCGGGCGACAGCGTGCCGGTGTTGCGGGATCCGGACGATATTACGGTTATCGTTGCCGGCGGCGACATGCCGATCCCGCAATGCGCGTATTTTCCGAGCTGGGGATTCCCGCCCTGTTGCGTTACCAGGGAGATCGGGCCGATAAAGGGACCGGCCAACGGATCGGCGGAGGAAGGATAGCGAGATGGTATTGCGGTCGCGGGGACAAGCCGACCTTGTGGTCATCGGCGCCGGCATGGCCGGGCTGACGGCGGCGCATCATGCGGCGCGGTGCGGCCTTGCGGTGTCGCTGTGCGAGGCGACGCCGCTCTATGGCGGGCAGATCGTCAATGTCGAGGCGATCGACGGCTATCCGTCCGTGGGCGAGATGCCGGGCATCGCGCTGGCCATCGATCTCCTCGAGAAATGCCGCGCCCTGGGGGTGTCGATCATCGAGACGGAGATCGCGGCGCTCTCGGTCGATGACGGCCTGCACCTCTCGACCACCGATGGCGCGGCGCATACGGCGCAAGCGGTCATTGTGGCGAGCGGCGCCCGTCTCAAGGCGCTGGATATCCCGGGCGAAGCGGAGCTTGTGGGCCGCGGCGTGTCGCAATGCGCATCGTGCGATGGGCCGATGTTTCAGGGTGACGATGTCGCGGTGATCGGCGGCGGCGATGCCGCGGCACAGGAAGCCCTGATCCTCGCGGGTTTTTGCAGCAAGGTAACGCTGATATGCCGCAGCCCCATGCGGGCGAAGCGGGACTATGTCGACCGGCTCACTGACTGCGCCAATGTGGAATTCCTGTGGGATAGCGCTGCCGAGGAAATCGTGGGGACGCAGGGCGTGGACGGAATTTCAGTGCGCAATACGAAAGACGGGAGCGTCTCGATTTTTCCGTGCAAGGGCGTTTTTCCGTTTATCGGCGCGACCCCGAACAGCGAGTTTTTACCGGATTCGGTGCAGCGGCAGGACGGCTATGTCACGACCGACGCGGCATACCGGACGACGGTCGCCGGGGTATTCGCCGCCGGCGCGGTTCGGCAAGGCTATGGCGGGCACGTCGCCGAGGCGGTCGGCGAAGGGGTTTCCGCCGCGACCGCGGCCGTGTCTTTCCTGCGCGGCGCCCAACGGGCCTAGCTCCCCGCAGTAAAACTGGGACCGCGATCACCTGGCGGTCGGCTATTTGGGCGTATTCGTCCGCGGCAGGATGGCGTTCAGCAAGGGGCCGTCGATAACGCCGGTAACCGGCAGTTTTTCGTCTTTCTGATATTTTCGGACTGCCGTCGCGAATTCATCGTCAAAGACACCGTCAATTTTCCCACGATAGTACCCAAGCGATTTGAGGTGTTGCTGAAGTTGTGTGACCACGCCGCTGCCGCCGGTGCGCGGTGGCGCCTGGATGAACGATTCAGACGGCGGTGGCAGCGTGCGGGCGATTACCGGTTCGCGCGGCAGCCCTGCGAATCCTGGCATGAGGCCGCCATTCGATCGGACACGGGGCGCAATCGGCTCGGTGCGTCGCGCGACGATATTGGGGACCGTATCGGGGGCCGCCTCCTGGCGCCGTTGGCGGCGTCCGGCATAAATTTTTGGCAATGCAAACATGAGATGGTCGAGCAGTTCCTTGCTGGCCATGCCGTG
>CAYYBI010000125.1:0-4288 GCA_964469835.1 uncultured Rhodospirillaceae bacterium | reverse complement strand
TTCGACGCGGTCGATGCCCGGTAGCCGGTCCTGGCTCATCAAATTCGAATCATCGGCTTCAAACACAGTGCTATCTTCGTTCGGGACATCTTCGGGGTTCTGGCCGTTTGGCGATGCTGTAAACATAGCCACCGGTTCGACCAATTGGCGAAACGACCCCGACGTGTTCACGAACGGGTATCGCCATTTTATTGTCGCCCGTGGCAACACCCGGCCGCTCACGTTATCCTCAATGTCGGGTCTGAAGGTTGGGTTATCCGTCTGATTTACATTGTAGAAATTCGTAAGAATCGACGCTGAAAAGGTTGTGACATACCCTGCGGCGGCCGTGTGCGAAATTTCGTAGCCTGGTCGAACTGTAATACGCTGCGTGGTCGGCCCGTCCGATCGGGTCAGGAACCGGAAATCCGTATCCAAACTCAGGCGGCCGCTGAACCGGTCGGCCTCGGCGATATGATTAAATTGCAGCAGAGGCGCGATTACCGGCTGGTCCGGCCTGGACGTTTCCGTCCGTTGATCCTGGAACGCGTACATATTGGCCGCGGCATAGGTACGTGGCCGAAACCCTTCCAGATAGGCATTGGAGGTCAAGACGTCTTGATAATTTTCAAAGAAGTCGAAACGCTGGAGATAGGTTCGGTCGGTTGACCGTTGCGCGTCCGCGCCAATACGCCACGTTGGGTCGAAATCATACCGGCCACTGAATATGCCGTGGCCGCGCAATTTGTCGTTTTCGGTCACGCTGACGCCGTTGGTCGTCTCCGTTCGGTCGGCCTCGGTGAGGCTTCCGGACAGTTTTATCTCACCCTTATTGAATCTTTGCCGGTACTCGCCGCTGAAGACCAGGCCCTCGTCAACAGTATAGATGGGAGTGATCGTGACATCCTTGTCGTTGCCGAGGGTGAGGAAGTACGGCACGCGGATAAATCCATTGAGATTGCCGCCTGCACCGCCATCAGGGGCAAGAAAGCCACTCTTCCGTTTCACTGTCGGGTCCGGATGGTAGAAATAGGGGATATAGGCGACCGGCAATCCGAACAATTCGAGGAATGCGTTGTGATACCGAATCTCTTTCTGCACTTCGTCATGTTCGATTCTCTGTGCTTTGATTTGCCAGACCAGCGGCCGGTCGGGGTTCTCCTTGCATGCCTTGCAAGGCGAGTAGACGGCCCGTTTCATGACCATGAGATTGCCATCTTCACGGCGCGCTTCCTGCGCGGCGAAACGGCTGTCATCGTTTAAAATAATACGGATCTGTTTGACGATTCCGTTTTTGAACTGGTCCCGGAGTTCGACGTATTCCGCGAAAATGACCTCGCCCGATGGTTCCAGCAACCGCACATTGCCGGACGCGCTCACCGTATCCGATTTTTCGTTGTAGCTGACGGAGTCGGCCATAAGGACGCGTTCGCCCTGGGTGATCTCCACATTGCCGCGCGCGACAACATTCCCTAGTTCTTCGTCGCGGCTGAGCTCGTCGGCGGTGATCAACACAGGCTTGTCTTGCGTGCTGAGTTCGCGCGCAAATCCCGTGGGAATTAACACCAGGAAGGCCGCAAAGAGAATGGCGGCAATTCGGACGACGTGCATCAGCCGTCCTCCAAATGAAACAGTATCGCGAGACCGACCAGTGTAGAAACGCCAGCAGGCGTCCACGCCGCCAACGGAACGGGGATGCTGGCCGAGAGGCCGAGAGCGTGTACCACGTCTGTCAGGAAATAGAGTAAGAAGCTGCACATCAATCCGCCGAGCAAGGTCAAAGTGGCGCGGGTTCGGCGGTTAATTCTCAGTGTAAACGCCGCTGCGATGAGGATCATCGAACTCAGCAGAAGCGGATAGGCCATCAGCGCATGAAAGTGCAAGCGATGGCGTTGCGCTGAAAATCCGGCCGTTTCGAGCACGTGAATGAAAGCCGGCAGGTCCCAGAACGACATTGTCTCGGGCGGCGCGAAACTGTCCAATATCCGATTCTGTGTCAGATTTGTTGTGATGCGCAGATCTTTGACAGCGCGCGTCCCCTTTGCCGGCGTTGAATGCCAGCCCGACCGGATAAACCAATGGCCTTCCCGCAATATTGCCGAGCGCGCATCGATCCGTTCGATGAAATTTTCCTTGTTGGAAAAGCGGAAGATGATGACGTTCCGGAGATCCATCTTGTCTTGTGCAACGCGCCGGGCGTGAATCACCGAATAGCCCTGATCGTCATTTGATTGCCGCAACCACAAACCGTTTTTTGAAACCGCAAGCATGCTGGTTCGGCCCTTCATGTAGTCGGCCTCGAGCTTTTCGAATTTCGCGAGCATCGCCGCCGCGAAATGATTGATTACGGTGATTTGTGCGAATCCGACCAACGCCGTGATCAGAAAGGCGGGCATAATGAATTGCCAGGCGGAAACTCCCGCCGCGCGGGAAACAACGGCTTCATTGGCGCGCGCCATCCGCCAAAAGCTGAACATGCCGGCAAATAGAACCATGAATGGCAGGGTCGTTTGGAGAAGATGCGGCAGCTTGAAAAGGCTCATTTGCAGAACGATGCCGACAGTCGCATTTTCCTTGTTTGCTGCACGGCGCATCATTTCGACAAAGTCGAAAAGCAGAGCGATCGCCATGAAACACAGGAACACGCCGATCAGCCAGTACATGTATTGGCGACCCAAATACGACGATAATGTTGCCGAGAGTTTCACCAGAACGCTCCGATCAGACCGTGGCGATCAGAATACCACGATGCCTGCCCGCATCATGCGTTCCGACGTCGCAGACCCTGGCGCGACGAGGGTGTCCGATCCTGCGATATCAGCGGAAGCAACCGCCGGTGCGGCAAAATACTGGTCGATACCCATCGAAATGGTGCCCATTCCCTGTCTTTAGTTTTATTATCCTCGATTAATAGTACGGAATGTAAAGGCATTGAAAGGTTCTTTCCCTCGGGTCAACTGCATCAATGTTCAATTCGCAGTCGGATGACTTCGTTAACAAGCTGTTAGTAACGTTATGGAATAGTCGCTGTTAGAGCAGTCCCGCCGCCGCTGGACGATCCAGGAGCCGCGCCATGAGTACCCCAATTCCGCAGGATGACCCGCACGACGCGGTTCTCGTGGAGAGCCGGCTGTTTGGCATGATCCGGTTGATGCGGCCGCGTCAGTGGGTGAAGAACACATTCGTATTTGCTCCCATATTCTTTACGCCCAGCGCGGTTTCGATGAGCGCGCTCGGGATGACCTTGCTGTTGTTCTTGAGTTTTTGCTTGGTGTCGAGCGGTGTCTACTGTTTCAACGACTTTCGCGATCGGCAATCCGACAAGCGTCACCCGATCAAATGCCACCGGCCACTGGCGTCCGGCCTTTTGGGGCCGGGAACCGGTTTGGCGATGGCCATCGGTCTGATATTGGTTGGCCTGCTGATTGCAATCTTGACCAGCCCGGCGGCGGCAACTGTTGTGCTCGCTTATGCCGCGTTGAATTTAGGATATAGCCTCGGCCTCAAATCAATCTCTATTGTCGACGTCTTGATTATTTCGGCGGGATTCGTACTGCGCGTGCATGCGGGGGCCGCGGTGATCGCCGTTGAGCCGACCGCTTGGATTCAGATATGCGCCGGCATGCTTGCGCTCTTCATCGCATTGGCGAAACGGCGCGACGATTTGGTGATGGCTTTGGACTCCGATCATCGGGTGAGCTTGGCGGGATATTCCAAACCCTTTCTTGACGTGTGTGTTGTGGTGACCCTGGCGGCTTTGCTGGTCTCGTATTTGATTTTCACTGCCGATCAGGATGCGATGTTGCGGCTCGGCAGCAACAAGCTTTATCTGACGACCCCGTATGTTATTGCCGGGGTTTTCCGGTATTTGCAGCTCACCCTGGTGGAAGAGCGATCGGGTTCGCCGACAAATCTACTGTTCAACGATCCATTTCTCATGGTGACCGTAGCCGCGTGGCTCGCTACATACATATACATGATCCATTTTTAGAAGCCTGCGCGCACCCAATATGATCTGGAAAGAACTGCAATTGACCGGCTGGGGCCGAAGCAGCCGCGCCACGGTTCGGGCCTGCCGTCCGGAGCGCTGGTCGTCGGCGATCGAATCGGTGACGTCACGGCCGGAAGGGGGGATGATCCCGTTCGGCGGCGGCCGCAGTTACGGCGATGCGGCGCTGAACGATGGCGGTCACGCGATGCTGACCGAGCGGTTGGATCGTGTGCTCTCTTTCGATGCAGAGAAAGGCGAACTGGTTTGTGAAGCCGGCGCGACCATCGCCGGACTGCACCGGTGGCTCATACCGAAGGG
>CAYYBI010000124.1:0-7001 GCA_964469835.1 uncultured Rhodospirillaceae bacterium | reverse complement strand
CTTGCCGCCGGCACGCACACCGCCCTTGGTCTCGAGCGATTTGAAGGAACCATAGCCGGTACTCGCGGTAGCCACCGGCGCCCCGGCGCCTCGCTTGGTGATGATGTTGATCACCCCGCCGACCGCGTCGCTGCCATACAGCACGCTTTGCGGGCCGCGCAGCACTTCGATCCGGTCGATTTCGTTGACCAGCAGATTGGCGAAATCGAATTGCGAGCTGAGCGCCGGGTCATTGACCTTTATCCCGTCGATCAGAACCAGCGTCTGGTTGGCCTCGGCGCCGCGAATCCGCACTTCGGTAAACGAGCCCCGCGTGCTGGTCCGGTTGACCGAAACGCCCGGGAGCCCCCGCAAGGCATCGGAGACGAAACTGATCTTCCGCCGCTCAAGCTCCGCGCCCGTAACCACTGTAATGCTGCTGCCAATCTCGCGGCTCGGCGTCGCCATGCGGGTTGCGGTGACCACGGTTTCCGGTAGCAGTGACGGCGCGGGCGTGGGGGCGTCCGCCGCCGATGCAGTGGCGGCCGTGACGGCAAGGACCAGGGCCGGTATCGCGCGGCGCAGGATGCCGCCGCACCACCCGGCGCGGGGCGGGGCTACGGGGTCGTCGAATTGGTCAAAAGGCATTCCGGTTGTCTCCGTCTCGTCGTGGTGCGTGGGGTGCAGAGGACGGACCGGAAGAGCCGACAGCAGGGGACGTCTCGCCGTCGCCCGCGGGCGGGAACGGCGGAACGGTTGTCTGACTCGAAATTCGAGGGTCTAAAATATTCCACGGCGGACTCTCCGGCGGCCACATCCTGCTCGGCGCCACCACAACGGAGATCCGTCCCGCCGGGTTTCCCGCCCGCCGGTTGGGTGACGAAACATGGTGGCAGGTCTCCTGGCTTGCGAGTCCGCACCGATCGCCCGGCCTTCCCGGGAATCCCCAGTGACCGATTGTGGGCGACGGCTCTTCGCCTACAGTTGCGGGAACAGCCGCGGAATTGGTTCGGACGTTTGCACGCCCCGTCGAACCGCACCGCGTTCCCTATTAGTCCCCTTGCGGGGAACCACCGGGCCGGAGCTTAACGCGACAAGCCGGGTCGGCACAACGTTTGGAGGGGACGCGCCGCGCTTCGGTTTGCACCATGATGGGACTTTTCAGTGGTCTGGCCCTGTGGGAACCTTCCCGCTTATTCCGCCGAATGGCGAGGGCGATGCCATGACAAATGACTCCCGGGAAGCGCAGGCAGCGATCGCGCTTGATTTGATCAACGACGCCTTTGCCAATCGAGCGCCGCCTTTGGAGATGACCGACTCCAACCAATTGTCAGATTCCGAGTACGCAGAGGCAATGTCCTTTGAAGGACTCCATTGGCAGGACGTGACATTCAATCTGGTTGAGCAGAATCCGGATGTCGTATTCTGGTTTGCGCCGGAGGCCTTTTGTTACTATTTGCCGGGAATATTGGCGGCAGGGCTGAAAGAGAACCGGTGGGAGTCGAACGCCTACGATTCGCTGATCATGTTTCTCGATCGCAGCCCGGACCCAGACTCCTGGGATGACTTCTTTCTTCCGCGCTGGCCCCTGTTGACCGTTGAAGAAATTGACGCCGTCGCCGCCTGGGCGCGGTGGCTGTTTATCGTTCAGCCGGCTGCAACGTTCGAAAATTCCCAAGAACGGGTACAGGATACGCTGACCTTGCTGAAGTGGGAGGCCCAAGATGCCGAGTCGGCGAATTGAAACATCCCCCCGCCTTCGGCTCGAATTTACGCGTGAGCGGCCCGCATTGCCCGGCCGAACAAGAGAGTTTAGCGTGGATGCCGGGACGTCGACGCTCCCGCGACCAGCAGTAAGCACCCTCTTGAGGAGGCAAGTATGACCAACAAGGACACCGGTATTGTCGCGGTCGTCAAACGCGATTGCCCGACCTGCGAACTGGTGGAGCCAGTGCTGAAGCGGCTGCAGGAGACCGGCGCGCTGGTCACCGTGTATTCGCAGGACGATCCGGCCTTTCCCGAAAGCGTCGCCGATGTTCATGATGACCGGACGCTCGAACAATCCTTCCATTTCGACATCGATTTCGTGCCGACGCTTATCCGCATGGAAGGCGGCAATGAGGTTGGCCGCGTGTTTGGCTGGAATCGGCAAGATTGGGAGCGATTTACGGGTATTCAGGGGATCGGCGAAGGCCTGCCGGAAAACCAGCCGGGCTGCGGATCGAAATCGGTCGAGCCCGGCGTCGCCGAAAAGCTGCAGGCGCGTTACGGCGATGTGCCGTTTGTTTCCCGTAAGGTCGAGTTGTCCGATTGGGACGACACGGTCGAGCAAGCGTTTGACCGAGGCTGGACGGATGGTCTGCCCATCGTGCCGCCGACCGATGACCGCATCCTGCGCATGCTGCAGGGCACCACCCGCGCGCCGGATGAGATCGTCGGAGAGATACCGCCGGACAAGAAGGGATGCACGGTCGAGAAAATCGCCATCAACGCGGTCATGGCGGGCGCGCGGCCGGAATACATGCCGGTGATTCTCGCCGTCGTGGAAGCAGCGCTCAAACCCATATTCACGTTGCATGGTGTCCTCTGCACGCTCAACTTTTCCGGACCCGTTATCGTGGTCAACGGTCCGGTTACCAAATCGATTGGCATGAACTGGGGCGGCAACTGTCTCGGCCAGGGCAACCGGGCAAACGCCACGATCGGGCGCACCCTGCAGCTCCTCGTTCGCAATGTGGGGGGCGGCCGGCCCGGAGAAATCGATCGTGCGGTTTTCGGCAATCCCGGCAAATACACCTATTGCTTCGCCGAGGACGAAACGGACCCGGACTGGGAACCGCTGCATGTGTCGCGCGGCTGCGCGCCCGGCTCCAACGCGGTGACGCTGCATCAGGGGCACGGGTTGACGGGTTTTTCCGACGCCGCCGCGCGGTCGGCGGATGATCTCGCGCGGTCGCTCTCGCTGCAGCTCGTCAATGAAATGCATCCGAAAAGGACGCAATGCGCGAACGTCATCGTCGCGATCTCGCCGGACCACTACCGCATCTACAAGGAGGACGGCTGGGGCCGGAAGGAAATCGAGGAAGCGCTGCATCACTACACCACGCGGCCCGGCAAGGACCTGATAAAGGGCGCGCAGGGCATCAGCGAAGGCATCGACCCGAAATTAGCGGAAGAGATGGTGCCGAAATTCTGGCGCGACCAAGGTATACTGCTGATGCGCGCGGGCGGGCCTGGGGGCGCGCAATCCGCGATTATCGGTGGGTGGGGCGGCGCCCGGAACCGCGACCAGGTTCAACCCGTGACCCATCAGTTTTAGACGCAACGCAGCTATCCGAACAACCAAAGGAGTTCCCGAGATGAAATTCGTTCGAGACCCGACCAGTGAAGCCTCCGAGACCATGCGCCCGCCCAAGGCGTTGCCGGCGGACATTGCCGGCAAGACGATCGCGCTGCTGAATATCTCCAAGGAGCGGAGCGATGAGTTTCTCGATCAACTGGAGATCAAGTTTTCGGAAGCGGGTTTCCCGGTGAAGCGCTACCGCAAGGCCAGCCATTCCAAGACGGCCGCGCCGGAAATCATCCAGGCGATCGTCCAGGAAGCGGATATCGTTGTCGAAAGTCTGGCCGATTGAGGCTCGTGCACGTCGTGCAGTCTGCATGACATGAATGCACTCGATCAGCTTGGCGTCCCCGGGTTGATGGTCGCGACGACGGAATTCACGGTCGCCGCCGCGTCGCAGGCGAAGTCGCTCGGCTTCCAGCCGAACATCGTCTGGGTCGAGCATCCGATCCAGAATCGGACGAAGGAAGAGTTGCGCGATATCGCCGACACCGCCTTCTCGCCGATTCTGGCGACACTGACCGGCAACGCCTGATCTTCCAATTCTGGCGCACGCGCCTATCGATCGGTCGAGGTCTGAATCATGGCGAGTGGGACGACGTTTGCCGTTACCCATTGCGAGAATGGCTCTTCGTCAATTTCGCCG
The DNA here is from genome assembly GCA_964469835.1 of uncultured Rhodospirillaceae bacterium. Taxonomy (GTDB): domain Bacteria; phylum Pseudomonadota; class Alphaproteobacteria; order UBA8366; family UBA8366; genus JAOTYV01. The sequence continues at coordinate 3,033 of CAYYBI010000124.1, read as the reverse complement.
GCGGCCAATGCCAGGATCGTCCTGATCGCGTTCCGGTCCGATACGTCGAGCCATAGATCGTTCATCAGCAGGACGGTTCCGAGCGTGTCGAATGTGGCGCGTTTGTTGCCGTCGACAAAGGGATGATTTTGGCAGATGCCGAACGCAATCGTCGCCGCCATGGCGGCGATTGTGGGGTCGGTTCCATATGCCAGGAGGTTTGCCGCGCGGGCCAAGGCGGAGTCGAGGGCGCCGCGGTCGCGGATGCCATGAGGGCCGCCAAATTCATCAATAAGTTCAGAATGTCGATCGATGACGGCGTCGATAGGCGGCAGTTTGAAGCCGCTCACTCCGCGAGCGCGGCCATGGTGCGCCGATAGTGCCGGGCAAATCGCCGACCCGCTTGCATGGCCTGGGCGTAATCGCTGTCGCTTCGTGTAATGATCAACTTGCCGCCGGATGCCTCGATAATGACCTCGTCCCGTGGGCTGAGGCCAGCGGATGCCATCAATTCCTTGGGTATCACGATACCTTGGGAATTCCCGATTGCCTTGATCTTGGTCCGCACCGTCATCGCTGGCCCATCGATAATATAAAATCGGTAACCCGCATTGTAATAACGTATGTAATAACATACAAGTGTAAATCTAAGCCGGCGTTTCGCCCTCGATGGTGATGCGGTGCATGAGGCGGCGGTAGCCGTGATAGTCGTTGAGCGCATAGTGATGGGTGCAGCGGTTGTCCCAGAAGGCGAGCGAGTCTTCCCGCCAGCGGAAGCGGCAGGTGAATTCGGGCCGGCTCTGGTGCTCGAACAGGAAGCGCAGGATCGGCAGGCTTTCCTCGCGCGTCATGCCGGTAAAATGCGAGGTGTGCGCACAGTTGACGTAGAGCGCCTTGCGGCCGGTTTCCGGGTGCGTGCGGATCACGGGATGTACCGCCTCGCGGTCCATGGATTCCGCGTTCTGCCCCTTGCCGGTCATCTTGGCGATCTGGGCGCGCGGGCCGGCGCCGCCCTGGTTGCGGAGCGCCGCCGTGTACACCGCCCGCAACGGATCGAGCATCGCCCGCATGCCCGCCGATAGCGTCTCGTAGGCCATATACATGTTGGCGAACAGCGTATCGCCGCCATAGGGCGGCACTTCCCGCGCATACAGCATCGAGCCGAGCGGCGGCTGGTCCTGATAGGTGGTGTCGGAATGCCATAACCCGCCGAAATTGACCCGGTCGTCCTTGCCCTTGATCACTTCGGTGATGCCGGGATGGCCGTCCATGTCCTGTACGAAGGGGTAGCGGCCGATCGGGCCGAACCGTTTCGCGAAGTCGAGATAGACATCAGGCGCGATGTGTTGATCGCGGAAGAAAATTACCAGATGCTCGTAAAAGGCGTCGCGGATTTCCTCGAACACGGCGTCGTCGAGCGGCCGCGACAGGTCGACGACGCCAATCTCGGCGCCCAATGCGCCGGAAATGGGATGTGCGGAGATGCGTTGAGGGGCCATGTGCGTCGCCCATTGCCGTTGTCGTTTCCCGCGAGCGGATGTTCCTGGAGTTTACGGCAATCCGGCCGCCGGGTCAGCGGCTGGCGTTACGATTTACGGCGCCGCGTCCATGAATTGGAATGGCTCAGGCGGCGGCCGGTCGGGATCGCCGCAAAACAATGGCGGGCGTCCGGTCGTCGGCGCCCGGCTGATAGGTGACGGAGATTTCCGACAAGGCCGTTTCCCAGGCCACCGCGCTGTCCTGCGCCGCAACCTCGAAGGCATCGAAGCCGCAGCGATGCAGAAACAGGAACTGATCCCGCAGGATATCGCCGGTGGCGCGCAACTCGCCCGTGAAACCGTACCGTTCGCGCAGCAGCCGCGCATGCGAATAGGCGCGGCCGTCCTTGAAGGTCGGAAATTCCAGCGCGATCAGCTCGAAGCGGGCAAGATCCGCTTCGACCAGTATAGGCGGCTGATCGCCGGCGAGCGCGATACCCAGCGGCGCGTTTCGCGCCAACAGTGTTTCGCGTTGCTGTTCCCAGAGCGCATAGGGAACAAGGATCGCACCGGTCGCCGGCGGCGTCTCGTCCCCGGAGACTTTGATCCACGGGTCGTCGACGATCTGTCCCTGTTTAATGAGCGGCATAGAGCGTCTCCTTGAACGGGGCGAGGCCGGCGCGGCGGTAGGTGTCGATAAAGCGTTCGCCGTTTTGTCTGATCTCCAAATATGTGGTCACGATGGTCTCCACCGCGTCGATGATCGCATCTTCCGCAAAGGCCGGACCGACGATGTCGCCGAGCGCCGCGTCCATACCGGCATCGCCGCCAAGCGTGACCTGGTAGAATTCGGTGCCCTTCTTGTCGACGCCGAGGATGCCGATATTGCCCACATGGTGATGGCCGCAGGCGTTGATGCAGCCGGAAATGTTCAGGGTCAGGCGGCCGATGCCGTGCAACTGTTTGAGGTTCGCGAAGCGCCGGCTGATTTGTTGCGCGATCGGAATGGACCGCGCGTTCGCGAGGTTGCAGTAATCCAGCCCGGGGCAGGCGATGATGTCGGTTAGCAGGCCGACATTCGCCGTCGCCAGCCCGTGCCGCTTTAGCGCTTCCCAGAGCGCGTGCAGCTCGAACTGCTTGACGTCAGGCAGCACCAGGTTCTGTTCCTTGGTGACACGGATCTCGCCGTAGCCGAACACCTCGGCGAGATCGGCAACCGCCTCCATCTGCGCCGCAGTAGCGTCGCCTGGGATTCCGCCCTCGGGCTTCAGCGAGATCGTGACGATGCTGTAGCCCGGCTGCTTATGGGGCGCGGTATTGGTGCGTACCCACCGCACGAAATCGGGCGTGGCGAGTCGGTGTTTGGCAAAGTCGACCGACAGCGCCGGCACGGGGTCGTAGTCGGGCGGCGCGAAATGCGCGGCGATGCGCGCGATCTCGGCCTCCGGCAACCGTAAGGCGCCGTCCCGGGTGGCGCGCCATTCTGTCTCGACCGCTTCGGCGAAGGCTTCGATGCCGAGGTCGTTGACCAGGATCTTGATGCGCGCCTTGTAGATATTGTCGCGCCGGCCGAACT
>CAYYBI010000123.1:0-4145 GCA_964469835.1 uncultured Rhodospirillaceae bacterium | reverse complement strand
GCCCATTCCGCGGCGACCGCCTCGGCCAGCGGCCGCGCCGGCAGGGCCAATTCCATTCTCGCCGGAGTTTGGAGGGCGCGGCCATCCAGCGTGACGCCGTAGACTCCGCCGCCGGCCGTTATCGCCGTCTCCTTGTAAAAGCGCTTGATTGCCATCAGCGGCCGAACAATCCCTTCAGCCCTTTCTCAAGCTCTTTGCCAAGGTCCCTGGAGTCCTTGGGCAAATTCTTGGACGAACGGGGGCGCGCCTGTTCTTTCTTGGTCGCGCCCGCCTTGGCGCCACCGCCACTCTGGAAACAAGAAATTCCCTTCCCGGTTTTGGCTTTGCCGCCGCCCGATGCTGCTCGCTGTTTTCCGGTTAAGGCGCCGACTATGTCGCCGATCCTGCCGACCGCGGCGGCCTTGTCGAGCGCGTAGGTTGGCTTGGCCAGCGTGCCCCGGATCTCCAGCGGCACGGCGGCGGCGTTGAGCTCGGCTGATTTCGGTTGCGGGTCGACATCCATTGCGATGCGTTCGGTGCCGAGATTGATCTTTCCGGTGCCCACGATGCGGGCATATTCCGTGTCGAACACGGTATTGCGGCTCTTGGCGACACCGTTCTTCATATCGAATTGGTTCACGAAACAATTAACCACCGTGTATTCGGATTTTTTCCCGAACACCAATTGGGTCACCACTTTGGCTGCGCCGCCAACGACCGAATCAAGCGCATCGCTCTTCATGCGTCCCTTGCCCATGACGATACTGGTTTTCCCGTTCAAGCCGGCCATCAGCTTGCGCACGGAAGTACCGCTGCCGCTCAGGTCGATTTTCGTATCGACGGTACCGATGATTACGTCGGTGACCCCCAATTCGGCCAGCAACCTGCCGATATCAATTTTCTTGCCCGACAGTTTGATCGACAGCTGCGGTGTCGCTTGGCTGGCGTTCAGGCGAATTTGACTGTCGATTTTTCCCTTGGCAACACCGGCAGTCAGGGGCCGCACCGACAGGTCGCCGTCTCGAAGTTGCAGTTTTACGCGCAGGTTCCGCATCTGGATTCCCTGCGCGAGCACCTTCTTGACCTGCATATCGAGCGAAACGTCCGCGGCTCGCAACCCATCCAATGGCAACGGGTCGGCCGGAAATAGACGACCGGACTTCTTCTTGCTCTTCGCGGCGGGACGCTTGCCCTTCTTTGCCGCACTTTTTTTCTTGGCTGGCCCACCGGTCGGCTTCACGAAATCGGCAAGGTCCAGGAAATCGGATTTCAGGGTGACGGAAGCGGCCGGACGGCCTTTCAAATTGATCTTTGCCCCGCCGCTCAAAGCGCTCTTACCCATCTTCACCGAAAGGCCCGAGAGGGTAACGGCTGTATCCGCCCGCCCCTTGAGCCTGCCCGACAGGGCATAGGGGCCGAGCGGCGGCACCGGCGCCCCGGCAAAGCCGCTGAGGTCCGAAAGAGTCTTACCTGCGACCGAGAATTTCACATCCAAATTTGCGCTCTTTAGCGGTTCGGCAACGGTTCCCTTTACCCCTACTGTAGCGCCGCCCGCCTTGACATCGACCGAGAGCGGCCACGGTTTGGCCGCCTTCAACAGTTGCGCGAGTGGCCCAAATCGCCCGTCGACCCGAAACGGCGCCTTGTTGAAATCCCCGTCAATTTCAATTTCCAGGGGATCGTCCGTGCCGCCGCGAAGCCGCATGCGCTTGACGCCAAGGACGAGCTTCTGTCCCGATGCCGCGTCCCGGTAGGTCAGCCGGGCCCGGTCGATCAGCACTTCATCGATTCCGACGGACGGCAAGGCGCCGGGTGCGGAATCACCGGAAGCCTTTTTCTGTTTCCGGGCCGGTTGCGTCGCAGTCGGCGTCTTCTTGCCCGGCGCGGCAGCAGCGGTAAATTCATAGTTGCCGCGCCCCGCCTTGTTGCGCTCAATCAGAATGTCGGCCCCCGTTAGGACCAACCGCTTTACCACCAACTTGCCGCCCAGGAGCGGCGGCACCGAGACCTTCACTTCGAACCGATCGAACCGCGCCATATCCTTGCGCGAGCCCCAAGGTGCATTCGCAAAGCGCACATCGTTAACCGCGAGTCCGGGACTCAAGGTGAACAGGTTGAGCTTCAGGTCCCCGCCGATTTTGAGTTCTCGCCCAGTTGCCTTTTTTGCTTCCGTTGCAATCTGTTCCTTGTATTCATTGAAATCCAAGTTGAGCAAAATCACGACACCAACGACCAGGATCAGGACAATCGCCAATAGCCCGATCAACACTATTTTGCCGAATCGCATTAGCGAATACTCCATAACGATTTAAGGATGCCGGGCACCGCGTCGAAATGGGACACGACATGATGGGCGCCTGCACCGTTCAGATCCGCAACTTCCTGGTAACCCCAATCCACACCAATCGCAAAAGCATTCGCCTGTCGCGCCATCGATATATCGAACACCGTGTCGCCGATCATCACCGTCGATTCCGGTGCCGCACCCGCTTCCGCAATGGCGTCCAGCATAATTCGCGGATCGGGTTTACCCGGCCCGTCATCCGAGGTCTTTGTCACAAAAAAGCGTTCGCTCAATCCGTGTTGCTCCAGAGTGCGGGCAAGGCCCCGGCGCGAGCGACCCGTGGCGACCCCGAGAATGACGTCCCATGACTCAAGAATTTCCAGAACCTCCCGGACGCCGGGAAACAGCGGTTCCTCATGTTCCCCAAGGTCACGCAGGTTGTTGGCAAAGGAAACATAATCCGTACAAATCGCTTCAACCATTGCCGGCGACATTTCCGGCACGAGCCGGGCGATCCCATCTTCCAAATGAAGACCAACGATACGGCGTACTGCGCCGGCGTCCGGGTCATCCAGACCGTTTGCCCGAAACGCGGTGGTCATCGCCGCGACAATATTATGCTGGCTGTCGACCAATGTGCCATCGCAGTCGAACAGCACCAGACGATTTGGAGCAGACAACGCCATGTGTACATCCATACCGCGATTTCTAAACGTCAGTCTACACTGCCGACCCAAGTGCCGATATTACCTGCCATCGCGGGTTGTCAGATGATCGAATATTCTGACGTACTGTCGTCCAAAAGCGCATCAGCCGCTGCTGAATCGAAGCCGAACAACGACCAGGTTTCCTGCATATGGTAGGGAAGCGGCGCGCGAACGGACAAATCACCTTTGCCTGACGGATGCGGCAACGTGATTTCGCGAGCATGCAGATGCAATTTGCGCGATACTGGATAGCCGCTTACGAAGGCCTCCGAGCCGCCATATTTGCCATCGCCCAGGATTGGGCACCCAATGCTGGCACAATGAACCCGAAGCTGATGGGTGCGGCCGGTCGCCGGCAACAGTGCGACCCAGGCGAGGCGCCGGCCAACGGTCTCAACGACCAAGTACCGGGTGGTCGCGGATTGACCGTTTTTTGGATCCGCCACCATACGCTCGCCGCCCTTCCCCGGCAGTTTGGCAATCGGCAGGTCAATCCGGCCGGCACGAAGATCGGGCACCCCAACCGTAATCGCCCAATAGATCTTTTTGGCGGTCCGGCTCTTGAACGCCTTGGCCAGCGCCGCCGTCGCCATTCGCGTGCGGCCGAGCAGCAGCACACCGCTGGTGTCCTTATCCAACCTGTGTACCAGGCGAGGCCGTTCATCCAGGTCGAAGCGGAGCGCGTCCAGCATGCCATCGAGATGCCGATGCGTCCCAGTCCCGCCCTGAACAGCCAGGCCGGGCGGCTTGTTGAGCGCAATAACCTCGCCGTCACTGTGCAATACCAGGGACCGAACAAATTCCTGATCGCCGGAGGCCGAAGCCGGCGCACGGGTGGGCTTCGCGCTCGCCGCCGGCTGATCGCTCAGGGGTGGCACACGCACTGCCTGCCCGGCCTTGAGCCGCAGATTTGCCTTTACCCGCTTGCCATCGACCCGCACCTGTCCGGTCCGCAACAGCCGCTGCAGGCGGCTATGCGTCAAATCCGGAAAATGCACCCGGAACCAACGGTCTAGGCGGAGGTTGTCCTCGCCTTCGCCGACATTGCGGATTTCCACACCTCTCATTGCAGGATCGCACGGGTCAGCGCCATGCCGGCAAACAGACCCCCCACCGCGAGAACCACCGACGCAATAATGTAGATCGCGGCAAGACCAAGCTGGCCCCGGCCATGC
>CAYYBI010000122.1:0-2548 GCA_964469835.1 uncultured Rhodospirillaceae bacterium | reverse complement strand
TATCCGCATCAGCTTTCCGGCGGCCAGTTGCAGCGAGTGTGCCTGGCCATGGTGCTGTTGGGGCAGCCGTCGCTGCTCATCCTGGATGAACCGACGACCGCGTTGGACACCCGGACGAGCGCTGCGATCGTCGAGCTGATTCGTGAAATGGCCGACCGGCACGGCATCGCCTTGCTGCTGATCTCTCACGATTTGGGGCTCATCGGGGCGCTTGCGGACCGGGTGCTGGTGATGCGGGAGGGGCAGGTGATCGACCGCGGCACGGCTGCGGAAATATTCGCGGGCGGCAATCATCCCTATACCGCCAAACTGGTCGGTTCAATGGTGACTGGAAGCCCGGTACAATCCAGGGGCGAGCCAAGGCGCGTTGAAAGTAAGCCACTCGTGCAGGTCACCGGGATTGGCAAGTCCTATCCGCTGACCGGCCGATGGGGCGAAGTTTTCGGACAAGTCGCCGCATTGCACGGCCTCGATCTCGACATCGCACCGGGAGAGACACTGGCGTTGGTGGGGGAGTCGGGCAGCGGCAAGTCGACGCTGGGACGCATTCTCACCGGCCTGGAAAATGCGGATAGCGGTACGGTTATGTTCGACGGCGTGGAGGTCGGCACGATGCCCGTCGACCAACGGCCGCGTGACGTCCGGCTGGACATTCAGATGGTGTTTCAGGATCCGGATGGCTCGCTCAATCCAAGTCTCAGCGTTGGCCGTCAATTGACCCGCGCGCTTGCGAGCCGGGGCGGTGCACTCGGTGCAAAGGCCGCGGCGGGTTTGCTGGAGATGGTGCAATTGCCCGCCGCTTTCGCATCGCGGTTGCCGCGAGAGCTTTCCGGCGGCCAGAAGCAGCGTGTTGCGATTGCGCGCGCCTTCGCGTCGGCACCGCGCATCGTCGTTGCCGACGAACCTGTCTCCGCCCTCGACGCCTCGATACGGCGAGACGTGCTCGATCTGTTGCGCCGTCTGCAATCGGTCCACGGCACGGCGCTACTGCTGATCAGCCACGATCTCTTGCTGGTGCGGCAGTTTGCCGATCGGGTGGCGGTCATGCGGGATGGCGCCATCGTGGAAGTCGGTCCGGTACAAACCGTGCTCGAGACCCCCCGCCACGCCTATACGCAAGCGCTGCTCGCCGCCGCCTTGGGCAGCGGTCCGGCCGGCATCCAGCGGCCCGATTCCCGCGGTCCTTAATAAAATTGAATTAAATCGGCTTGTTAAGGAAAGTTCTTCATTCTTCCTTAGGCAAATTCCTTTCCCATCGTTGCGGAACTATTCGGAGCAGTTGGTGCGGATTATGCGCTGGTTCATGATGCCTGTCGGCGGTACGGCATTGCCGTTGGGCCGGGCCATGCGCTGGTGGCTGCGGCCGCTGTTATTGGTGCTGTCGCTTGCGGCGGCCGCGGGCGAGACGACAGGCGCAGAACTTCGCGTGGCCGCGTTGGACCGCCCGGACATCGTGACCGGCGGCGCGGTTTCCGACATTCCCTGGGACGCGGTGGTCCGTAACGCACAGCGCGAATTGGCGACATTGGGGCTCTACGGCGGGCCGCTCGACGGCCGGTTCAATGCCGGGCTTGAAGAAGCGTTGCGCCAATTCGAACGAAAGTACGGCGCGGGGATGGGCCGGCGTTCGGTGCAAGACATCGTTGAACGCATGCGATCAGTGAGCGCGGCCATGCATCTGCGGCGCGCGCTGTCCGAAACCCGTCGGCGGGAGCAGGAGCAGGCGGCGTCGGCCTTGCGACGCAGCCCGTCGACCCGCGACCTATTGGGACAGGGCGATACAGCGGCGCAGTCACCGCCAGAACCGCCCCGGGACGAAGGGCTGCATTGCCAAACGGAAATTACCGTTCCTTGCCTGTTGAATGAGGCCTTAAGGAGTGTCGGTGAGATCGAGTCGGATACTTATCGGGATTGGGCGTTGCGAGATGTCGTCACGGCGCATGTACGAACCGGAAATTTTCCAGGTATCCGCGATACGCTCCGTCGGATTTCGGATCCGCGATTGATCCTGGTGGCCTTGCGCGACGTGGCGGAATCGATGGCACAACGTGGCGATGTGGCAGAAGCAGCGGCGCTGGCCGTGACCATTCCCGATCTTCCCAATCGTGCGAAAGCCTTCGCCGCGATTGCTACCGTGCGCACCGAAATGGGGGATACCAAGGGCGCGGGCGCCAGTATTGATCGTGTTCTCAAGACGCTGGAGGGAAGACCGGCGGTTCCGGGCGGCGTCGGCATTGCCACATCCTTGGCCATAAAGCTCGTTGACGCGGGTGAGCCGGCGCTCGCCCGGCGCGTGGTCGACACGGCAAAGCGTCTCTCCACCCCGGGGACCGACCGGATGGTGCGGGCGGCTGAGGTAGGCATGGTTGCGGCCATGCAGGCCGAGGCTGGGCACTATGATGCGGTTTTCAAAAACCTTTTCCGAACCAATGGCGGATCCGGATCGAGCCAAGCGGAGCGTTCGGCGGATTTTGCGGGGTATCGGGTTCTGGCATTGAGCCGGCTTGCGGAAACCCAGTATGGTCGTGGGGACCGCACGGCCGCGGTG
>CAYYBI010000121.1:0-11631 GCA_964469835.1 uncultured Rhodospirillaceae bacterium | reverse complement strand
TCATCCTGAGCTTGACGAAGGATGCGGCTGCGTGGACGCCCCAGCCCCCGTCACTCCAGCACCATCAGCCAGTCGACGGCCAGCGCGCCGTCCGGGCCCGCGCGCACCGGGTTGAGGTCGAGCTCGACCAGCCGGTCGCCGGACGCCGCGGCAAATCGGGACACCGCCGCCACCAGCCGGGCGACCGCGCGTTTGTCCACCGGGGCCGCGCCGCGTGCGCCGTCGAGCACCGCCGCGCCCTTGAGCTCTGCCAGCATGTCGAGCGCTTCGTCTTCGCCCACCGGGGCGATCCGGAACACCACGTCGCGCATCACCTCGATGAAGACGCCGCCGATACCAACCATGACCGCGGGGCCGAATACCGGGTCGCGCCTGGCGCCGACCACCAGTTCGACCGACCCGCCCGCCATGCGCTGCACCACCGCGCCGTCAAGCCGGGCATCCGGCTTGTGGGCACGGGCATCCCGCATCAACCGGTCATAGGCCTGCGTGGTCTCGGCCCAATCCTTGAGGCCGAGCGCCACCCCCTTTGCCTCGGTCTTATGGAGAATATCCGGCGATTCGATTTTGAGCGCGAGCGGATAGCCGAATTCCTCGGCGGCGTCGCGCAGCGAGTCCATATCCGTGGCCAGCGAACTCTCGACCAGCGGCACACCCGCCGTTTCCAGCAAAGCGGCCGCTTTCAGGGACGGAACCGGTCCCGCCGCGCTCGGCAAATCGGGCGCCGCCGGGGCGTCCGGTGCCGCGCCCGCCGACTCGAACCGCTTCCGCATCGCGGCGTAGGAAACCAGCGCCGCGACCGCGTCCACCGCCGGTTCCGCGCCGCGCATCGTACAGATCCCAAGGTCGCGCATTCCTTGGAGCGCCTTGTCCGATGCCGCCACCCAGACGACGACGAACGGTTTCGTCACCGTCGCCTTGATATCCCGGAAGATCTCCAGCAACCGGTCCGCATAACCCTCCATCAGTTGCAGCCAGACAATCGCGATGTCGACCGCCGGGTCTTCCAGCATGATGCGGACGCTCTCGCTCAGCAGCGTCGGCTCGGCGAGGAACTGTCCGGTGATGTCCACGGGGTTGCCGGGTGCACCGAACGGCGGCATGACGTCCCGCAGCGCCGACTGGGTCGGCTCCGACAGTTGCGGCACCGACAGGCCCAGCTCCTCGGCCCGGTCGGCGATCAGCACACCCGCCCCGCCCGACTGGGTGACGATGCCGATGCCCGGCCCCGCCGGCAATTTCGTGGTCGAGAACATGTCGACGATGTCGAGCATGTGCTCCTCGTTGCGCGCGCGCACCGCGCCGAACTGCCGCGCCGCACCGTCGAACACCGCGTCCTGCCCCGCGAGCGAGCCGGTGTGCGACACCGCCGCCCGCGCTCCGGCATCCGATCGGCCGACCTTGGTCACCACCAATGGCTTGCCGAGCGTCATCGCTTTCCGCGCCACCGCGGTGAACCCAGGCCCGTCCGAAACGCCTTCCAAATACCCCGCCCCCACCGTGATGCGGTCGTCATCCAGCACCGCCGACATCATCGCCGTGAAATCGAGATCGCATTCATTGCCTGTATTGACGAAAATGCCGAAGCCCAGCCGCCGGTTCCGCGCGAGCGCGCAGATTGCCGTGCCGAAGGCGCCCGACTGGGTGACGAACCCGACCGGCCCCGCCGGCGTCGGCCCTTCCGCATACTGGCTGAAGGTGGCGAGCGCGTTTTCGAAGCTGTTGATCAAACCGAGTCCGTTCGGACCCAGCACCCGTACCCCGGCTTCCCGCGCCGCCTGGGCCAACGATTCCTCCAGGCGCTTGCCTTCCTCGCCCATCTCGCCGAAGCCGGAGCTGAAGATCACCGCGCCCGCGACCCCGGCCGCGCCGCACTGCCGCACCGCGTCCTCGACCAGCCGCGCCGGCAGGGTGATTACGACCAAGTCGACCGGTCCCGGCGCCGAGCCAATGTCCGGATAGCAGCGATGCCCCCCGACTTCGTCGTACTTCGGATTGACCGGCAGGATCGCGCCTTCATAGCCCTTGTCGAGCAGGAACTTCAGCACCCGCCCGTTGAGCTTGTTGAAGTCCTGCGAGACGCCGATGATGGCGATCGATTTCGGGCTGATCAGGCGATGGAGAGCGTCGGTCATTTTCTGGCGGCTTTTTTCGTGGGAGATCGGCCGCGGAGAATGGCCGCGCGCCGCTCCGATGTCCAGATGGGTTGTTCGACCGCCAGCACTTGTGGGAAATTCCGGACCATTCGCCGTTAGCGAATCCGCAGTATCCTTTGCGCTGCCAAGTGCAGACCGGCCGAAAGCGAAGGGACAAATGCATGCGGACCCACTGTGATCGTAATGCGTTCCGCCGCCTCCCCATCCAGCGTGTCCGGGCTTGCCGTCAGCCCGGTCGGCGGCGGGTTTGGCGGCGGCGCGGCCAAATTGTGCTAACGTAAAACGATGGGCTGGCGCAGACACATCGAAATGGCCTGGAGTCGCAGCCTCCGCGCGGCGCTCATCCTTGCCGGCGCGCTTCTGCTGTCCGGCGGGCCGACCGACGCCGCGCGGCAAGCGCCGGATTACCCCGAATTCACCGGCTCGGTGCAGGGGCTGCTGCTGGTCGCCAAACCGTCCATGCCGGACCCGCGCTTCGCCGAGACGGTGATCCTGATGGTGCGGCACGACCGCACCGGGGCCTTCGGATTGGTGATCAACAAGCCGCTCGGCGTCGCCGAGATTGCGGATCGGGGGCCGGTTGCCGGCTCCAGCAGCAAACAGGGCGACAAACGCGCTAGCAAGCCGGATCCCCCGCTGCGCCTGCCGGCCCATTACGGCGGTCCGGTAGAACCGAACAAGGCCTTCGTCGTGCACTCGCCGGAATACCGCATCGACACCACCTTCCGGGTCAACGCCGAGATCTCGGTCACCGGTGACCGGCGCATCCTGCGCGACATTGCTGGCGGGCGCGGGCCCAAGAAATTGCTGTACGTCGCCGGCTATGCCGGATGGGGACCGGCGCAGTTGAAGGACGAATTGCGGCGTGAGGATTGGTATACCGCCCCGCTCGATGCGGGCCTGATTTTCGGCACCGGCGACGGCGCGGACAAATGGCGGCGCGCAATGAAGGCGCGGCTTCGGGGGATTTGAGCCTTAGGTCGGCGCGGCCCGGCCGCGTTGTTGCTTAGCCGCCGTAACCCGGGCCCTTATATCCGCAGCAATATTCTCAAAGACGGCACGGGCGCGAAAGGCCCGCGCGGGCACCACATGGAACCGATAGGCACGGGTCCGGATCACCAGCCAGTTCTCGGTTCGGATCACCGCGCGAACGCCGGACCAGCTATGGGAAGCCTGGCCGGCGCGCGTGGTGACGAAGAGCCCATCGCCGCGGATTTCAACCGAATGCTCGCCGAGCACATCCCAATCCGGAGAGACGAACAGCATCACAAATCCGAAGAGGATGAGATAGACAATCGGGAAGCCCAACACGGTGGCGCCAATCGACAGGCCGAGACGGGTGAGAAACGCCCCCAGCTCGACGGTGTCGCCGCACACGATGCAGGTCGAGCCTACGCTGAGCGCCGCAACGAGAATGCACAGCATCAAGAGCAGCCACCATGTCACCGCCAGCCGCGGTGCAAGTTCGAGATTCAGCTGCCAAATGTCACGGCGGGTCAGCGTAAAATCGATGGTGCGACCCATCGCCACCGGCTGGCTATCCACCGTCTCCGCTACCATGAGCATCCCTGTTTGAAGCACGCAGCCGTCAAATTCGGGCCATTGCGCGGCGACCCCTTCAAGCGCACCGAAACTATGAGGATGCTGCCTTAAGGCTTTCTTAACAGGTAAAACTCAGTGGTATACGCACACCAATAGTTCCCGCATTTGAACGATATGGGATTGGCGAGCGCGGCGGCGCTCCGGCGGTGCAATCGCTAGCGGTACTGCACCGCCACGTTGCCGATTTTCTCACGGGCGATGATCAGCTTCGAGATCTGCGCCGTACCGTCGCCGATCTCAAGGCCAATGACATCGCGCAGCCGCTGCTGGTGTGGCGAGTCCTTGGAGTACCCCGCATGGCCGTGCGCCAATAAGCAGTTATGGATTACATCAGCGGCGGTCTTGGGCGCGAACCATTTACACATTGCCGCCTTGTCCGTATGCGGCCTGCCTTGGTCGCGCAGCCACAACGTCTCGTAACAGAGTAACCGCGCCGCATGGATCAGGGTTTCCCCTTCCGCCAGCGGGAAGGTCACGCCCTGGTATTGCGCGAGCGGCCGGCCGAAAGTCTCGCGCTCCTGCACCCATTGCCAGGTTTCGTCGAGCGAAGCCTGGGCCAGCGCACAGCATTGCAGGCCGATCAGCGCGCGGCTGTAATCGAAACCCTGCATCACTTGATAGAAGCCGCCGCCCTCGTCGCCCAGCCGGTTTTCCGCGGGCACCGCCACGTTGTCGAAGAACAGCGAGCCGCGGCCGACCGATTCCGAGCCGAAATCGTCGAACCGCGTGCGCGTGATGCCGGGGGTGTCGGCCGGGATCACGAAGGCGCTGACGCCGCGGGCGCCCTCCTCTGCCCCGCCGGTTCGGGCGAAGACGACAAACAGGTCGCCCTGGTCGGCGAGCGAAATCGACGTCTTCTCGCCATTGATCAAATAACTGCTGTTGCCCTGTTTCTCGGCGCGAAGTTGCAGATTTGCGGCATCCGTACCGCCGCGCGGCTCGGTCAGGGCGAGGCCGATCAGCGCGTCGCCGGCGACCACTTTGGGCATCCAGTCCCGGGCCACGGACGGCTGGGCGTGTTCGCAGACGATGCGGCCTGAAAGCGACGACAGCATCGGCACATAAGCGGTGTTGAAATCGCCATAGGCGACCGCCTCCATGATCAGCCCGCCGGTCAGCCCATCAACGCCGAGACCGCCGAATTCCTCGGGCAAATCCGCGCCGATCAGGCCGAGCGATCCCATCTCGCGCACCAGCGCACGGTCGAGCCGGCCGTCCTCGCCGCGCTGCCGGTAGCCGGGCGCCAATTTTTCGCGGGCGAAACGGTCCGCCGTCTCACGGATCGCCTGCTGTTCGTCGGTCAATGAAAATTCCATGGCGTCACCTTATCGCACGGTAGAGTGCGGAAGAAAGCAGCTTCGCGCACTACACCACCAACCCAGTCTTCGACAAAACCGATGCCGGGCGTTAGCATCCCCTCCCATGATGGACACCGACCAAAAATTCGGCTTCACCGAGCAGGAATTGCGAGGCCTACCCACCGTGTACCGGGACGATCTGTTCACCGGCAAGACCGTGCTGGTCACCGGCGCGGGCAGCGGGCTCGGCAAGGCGATCGCGGCGTTGTTCGCGCGGCTCGGCGCAAACCTGGTCGTCGCCGGACGGGATGCGGCGAAGATCGAGGCGGCGGCGACCTTCTTCGGTTCGCTGGGCGGCGGTAAAGTGTTGTGCAAGTCCACGAACATTCGCGACCCGGAACAGGTCTCGGCATTGATCGATCATACCTGGGAGGAATGCGGCGGTCTCGATACGCTGGTCAACAATGGCGGCGGCCAATTTCCGCAAGCGGCGATCGATTTTTCGGTCAAGGGCTGGAACGCGGTGATCGACACCAACCTCAACGGCACCTGGCACATGATGCAAGCGGCCGCACGGCGCTGGCGCGACGCGGACCGCCCCGGCTCGATCGTCAACATCGTCGCCGATGTGTGGCGGGGCATGCCGGGCATCGCCCACACCGCCGCGGCACGCGGCGGCGTCATTTATCTGTCCAAGAGCGTGGCGGTGGAATGGGCGCCGCTGCAGATCCGCGTCAACTGCGTCGCCCCCGGCTGCTGCGAAACCGAGGGCTTCGGCGTCTACCCGCCGGAAGGTGTCGAGACCTATAGCCAATCAAACCCGATGCGCCGCACCGGCGACGCGCAGGACATCGCCGAGGCCTGCGTCTATCTGGCTGCGGAGTCCGGCAAGTTCATCACCGGCGAAGTAGTCACAGTGGATGGCGGCCAGCAGATGTGGGGCGATCCCTGGCCAACCGGGCGGCCCGATTATTTCAAGGTTTAGGTGAGCGTGCGCGCCTAAACAACGGATGATACTAGATGAAACCAACCCTCACCCTGAGCGAAGTCGAAGGGCGAGGGTTGACGCGGTTCGTCTAATCTCGGCTGCACGACAGTAGCCTCATACTTCGACTTCGCTCAACATGAGGCCTGGATTGAGTCCGAGTTTTACTCCGGCCGGCCCTTCATCATGCGGAGCGGGGTGTAGACAATGACCGTCTCGCCCTTCTGATTCTTGATCGTGTTTTTGGTGCGTACCAGGGCCCGGTTGCCCTTGGAGGTTTTCTTGATCTCCGTCACCTCGACCTCGACATGGATGGTGTCGCCGGCGAAGCACGGCCCCTCGATGTTGAGCTCCATATGCAGAAAGGCCAGGCCGGTCTTCTGCATCGCCGATTGCATCAGCAGCCCTTCGGCCATGCAGTAGACCAGCGCGCCCGGCACCAGGCGGCCGTCGAAACTGGTCTCGTTGCGGAGATATTCCATGTCGGTGAACAACACCTCGACCGAGCCCGTGGCGCCGACAAAGTTGACGATGTCCGGCACCGTGATCGTACGGCCGAGCGTCTGGAATTTTTGGCCGACTTCCATGTCGTCGTAATACATGCCGATGCCGATGGTCGGCATTTCTTCGCTGCTCATTCGTTCCGTTCCTTACTAACTGCGCCGCGACCGATCAGTAGGATCGCGGCAAATCCAATACGCGCTCGGCGATATAGCTGAGGATGAGTTGCGGGCTGACCGGCGCGATGCGGCAGATCAACACCTCGCGCAGCAGCCGCTCGACATGAAATTCCTTGGCGTAGCCCATACCGCCATGGGTCATGATCGCCTGCTGGCAGGCCTTGAAGCCGATCTCGCCGCCGAGATACTTCGCCGCATTCGCCTGCGCGCCGCAGGGCAGGCCCGCGTCGTACAGCGCGCCCGCCTGCATCGCCATCAGCCAGGCCGCTTCCAGCTCGCACCAGATTTCCGCGAGCGGATGCTGGATCGACTGGTTGGCGCCGATCGGCCGATCGAAGACGACCCGCTCGCGCGCATATTTGACCGCACGGTCGAGCGCGTTCTGGCCGACGCCGATGCCCTCGACACCTACCAGTATGCGCTCGGGGTTGAGGCTATGCAGCAGGTAGCGGAAGCCCTTGCCTTCCTCCCCGATCAGATCCTCCGCCGGAACCGGCAGCCCGTCATAGAAGACCTCGTTCGAATCCACCGCCTTGCGGCCCATCTTGGGGATTTCCCGAATGTCGCAATATTTTCGGTCGAGATCGGTATAGAACAGGCTGAGCCCTTCGGTCGGCTTGGCGCACTGATCGAGCGGCGTGGTGCGCGCGAGCAGCATGACCTTCTGCGCTTCCTGCGCCGTGGTGGTCCAGATCTTCTTGCCGTTGATGATGTAGCCGTTGCCGCTGCGCTCCGCCCGGGTGGTGATGCGCGTTGTGTTCAGCCCGGCATCGGGCTCGGTAACGCCGAAGCACGAAATATGCTTGCCCTCGATGAGATTCGGCAGCCAGCGTTGCTTCTGCTCGTCGGTGCCGAAAACGACAATCGGGTGCGGCCCGAACAGGTTGATATGGATCGCCGAACTGGCGCTCATCGCGCCGGACGACCGTGCAACCGTGTGCATCAGGATCGCCGCTTCGGTCACCCCCAGGTTCGACCCGCCATATTCCTCCGGCATGGTGATGCCGAGCCAGCCCGCATCCGCCATCGCCTTATGGAAGTCGAAAGGAAATTCGCCGGTATTGTCGCGGTCGAGCCAGTAGTCGTCATCGAACGGCGCGCACAATTTTTCGACATTGTCGCGGATCGCCTCCTGTTCGGGGCTCAGGTTGAAATCCATGGGTCGGTTCCTCGTAGCTCGGTGTGTCTTTGTCCCGGCGATTGCGGCGGATTGTAGGGATGCCGTGACGCGCGCGCCACCGTTGCGATAGGCTGCGGGGCACGCGAACGCACACTTTTTCGGAGAACCCCGCATGGATTTCCTGACCGATGAACAAACGCTTTGGAAAAGAACCGTCGACCGTTTCATGGACGAGGAAATCACCCGCGAATACATTCGCGACTGCGACAGCGCGCGGCGCTACCCCTATGAGGGCTATGACAAGATTGCGGCGCAGGGCTGGCTGCGCGCGCTGATCCCGGTGGAAGCCGGCGGCGATGGCGGCGATATCTTCTCCTATGCGTTGATGTGCGAAGCGCTCGGCAAATACGGCTTCGATTTCGCCGCCTCGGTGCTGGTCTCCACCTTCACCGCACTGAACATCGTCGAACATGCGGATGCCGCGCAAAAGGACGCCTTCATCGGCCCCTTCATGGAAGGCCGGCTGCGCTTTTCCATCTCGATCTCGGAGCCCGGCGTCGGCTCGGACGCGGCCAGCGTGCAGACCCGCGCGCGCGCGGACGGCGACGACTACATCATCACCGGCCAGAAACTGTGGTGCAGCGGCGCCAAGGCCGACAACACGGTGCTGTGCATGCTGGTCCGCACCGATCCGGACGCGAAGAAACGCGATGGGCTATCGCTCTTCCTAATTCCGAATGACACGCCGGGCATGGCCGTCGAAACCCTGCCGACGCTGTGCCGCCGCGCCACTGGCACCAACCAGGTCTATCTCGACGGCTGCCGCGTTCCGGCGACCAGTATGCTGGGCGCGCCCGGCGAAGGTTGGACGCTGATCGTCAACCATCTGGAGATCGAGCGCATCGCCGTGTCCGCCGCCTATGTGGGCAATGCCCAGCAAGCGGTGGACGATGCGCTTGCCTACGCCCGGGAACGCGTGCAGTTCGGCCAGCCGATCTTCGAGTTCCAGGTCATCAAGCATCGCCTTGCGGACATGCAGACCCGGGTGGACGCGGCCCGCCTGCTGGTCTATCGCGCCGCCGAACTGGCCGTAGCGCATATCCCGTGTGCCAAGGAGGTGGCGATGGCCAAGCTGTTCTCCTCGGAAGTCCTGCAGGAGGTCACCCGCCACGGCATGCAGATCATGGGCGGCGCCGGCATGCTACCGGAATCCGACATGGAGCGCTATTTCCGCGAAGGCATGCAATCGACGATCGGCGCCGGCACGTCGGAAATCCAGCGCACGATCATCGCCCGTCAGATGGGTATGGGATAGCGCGGGGTTCCGCTTCACCCCCCTCCCCAAACCCTCCCCCGCAAGGGGGGAGGGAACCAAATCGAGATCTGCAGTGGAAGTCCTCCCCCCTTGCGGGGGAGGCTTTGACCGCAAACAGCGGTCAAAGAGGTGGGGGTGTCACCTGTGGAACGGATAGGCGCGAATGGTTGCCATCATTCGCAGCTGTGGCAGGAACGACTATCGTTCGCAGATGTCTAGGTCATAATTCCATCGTCCGCCGCCGTCCAAGCAGCGATCAACTGCAAGGTATGCGCTACACCATCGCACGCCGAGTATTGCAACAAAGACGACGCAGGCAACGATTGCGACGCGCCGAAGATTCACTTCGCCGCGCTGACGACGATCTCCACCAGGGTATCGGGGGTGCCGAGCACGGTGCCGACGGTGGCGCGGGTCGGCGGATTGGCCGGGTCGATCCATTCGTGCCAGGCGTCGTTCATCTCTTCCTTCTTGGACATGTCGGAGACGTAGACCATGGCGGTCAGCAGTTTCGATTTATCGGTGCCGGCCTCTGCCAGATAGCCGTCGATCTTGGCGAGCACCGCCGCCGTCTGGTCCTTCATTGAGGCCGAGCGGTCATCAGCCGTCAGGCCGCAGACATAAACGACCCCATTGTTTACGACAGCGCGGCTCATGGTTTTATTCTTGTCGATGCGTTTGATGCTCATGGCGTGTCCCCTTTTTGAGTGTCGGTCCAGGCGCCATCATCGCCGCATTCCGCGGGCACGGTCCAGCCCGCAATTGTCGGCGCGGTAAATTTAGTCCTCCGCCGCGCCTTTCCAATTCGGTTTGCGCTTCTCGTTGAAGGCGGCGAGCCCTTCCGCATGGTCATCGGTGGCGAAGAGCAAGGCGAGCTCCGCCTGGCCGTGCGAAAGGGCGTCGTCCTGCGTCATCTCAAGCATGCGCACCATCGCCGCCTTGCCCCGGCGCACCGCGGTCGGCGACTTGTCGAGGATGCGGCCGACCAGCCAGCCGGTCTTGGCGTCGAGTTCATGCGCCGGCACCGCATAGTTGACCAGCCCGATCTCGCGCGCGGCAGCCGCATCAAGGAATTCGCCGGTGATCGCCATTTCCATCAGCACCCGGTGCGGCAGCAGCCGTCGCAGCGAGGGCACGATCAACAGCGGGAACAGACCGATCCGGGTCTCCGGCAACCCGAAACGGGCATGATCGGCCGCCACCGCGATGTCGCACAGCGACAACACGCCGAGCCCGCCGGCCAGCGCGTCGCCGTTAACCCGGGCGACCAAGGGTTTACTGAAGCGCATCGCGGCGCGGGCAAATTTTACGTAGGGGTGTTCCAGCGCACCTTCCCCCAGTTCGAGCGCGGTGTACTGTGTGTCGGGTTTGAGGTCTGCCCCCGCGGAGAACGCCTTGTCGCCGGCGCCGGTGAGCACCACCGCACGCAACGACGCATCCGCCTCGGCGTCGGACAAAGCGGCGATCAAGGCGTCGAACACCACACCGTTCAACGCGTTGCGCCGCGCCGGCCGGTCGATGGTGAGCCATAGGACCGGACCGCGCCGGTCGCTTTGCAGGCAATCAGTCGCTTCGCTCATCGTTGAACTCCACGCTCCCGAGTTTTACCAAATGCAGAATGTCTACGGTTCCGGCTCAAACACCCGCACCACCGGGGCCATTCGGTCCGATACAGCGGCGCGTTTCATGCCTTGGGAATTGAAGGGCATTGCAATATTTCCGGCTTGATCGACCGCAATGATGCCGCTAGCGCCGCCAAGCCGTGCAACCTCGGCCAGTGTCGCGGCCACGGCCTCGGGCAGCGCCGCCGCTCCATACCGCATGTGCGCCGCAACGTCGTGCGCGGCGGCCGCACGGATAAAGTATTCGCCGCCACCCGTGCACGAGACCGCAACCCGATCGTCGGCCCAGGTCCCGGAGCCGATCAGCGGCGTATCGCCGACCCGGCCCGGCAGCTTGTTGAAGGTGCCGCCGGTCGAGGTCGCCGCAGCGAGCCCGCCCCCGAGACCGAGCGCCACCGCGCCGACCGTGCCGTGGTTCGCAAGTGCCGCGCCGGACCCGTGCCCGGTATGCTCGACATAATAGGCCGCCGGATCGCCGACCATCGCCAGCCCGCCCGCCTTCGCAAGGGAGGTGGCCCCCTCACCCACCAGCATGACGTGGCGTCCGTCTTCCAGGACACGGCGCGCGGCGGCTATCGGATGCACGACGCCGCGGATTGCCGCGACCGCGCCGGCGCGCCGGCCCGCGCCGGTCATCACACTGGCGTCGAGTTCGACCACACCGTCGGTATTGGGAGCCGATCCTTTCCCCGCGACATAGAGCCCCGAGACCTCCATCGCCTCGACCATGGCGCACACTGTATCCAGCGCAGCGCCACCCGCCGCCAATTGATCGCGGCCGGCCGCGACCAACCCGGTCAAATGCCGAACCTGATCGGTGTAATCCAGCCCCGGCCGCGCGCCGGCGCCGCCG
>CAYYBI010000120.1:0-11738 GCA_964469835.1 uncultured Rhodospirillaceae bacterium | reverse complement strand
GCATGATGGCCGACGATCAGATCCGCGCCGGCGGCGAAGGCGGCGTTGGCAACGATCGGCTGATAGTCGGCGATTGCCCGCGGGATGAAGTGCAGACCCCAATGCAGCGATACGACAACCGAATCCGCCAGTTTTGACGCGGCGGCAATATCCGCCGTCATCGCCGCCAAATCCTCCTCATAAGGGACCGTAACGACTCTGGGTGGCACGCCGGCCTGGTAGTCGAACGGCTCATAATAGGTGTGTGCCCGCATCGGCGCGACGCCGGCCCGATTGGCCCCCGCCGCATAGCCTTCGCGCAGCACCGTGCAATAGGCGAGGAACGCGACCTTGACGCCGTCGCTCTCGAGGATGGCCGGCCGGCGCGCCTCTTCCAGGTTCCTGCCTCCGCCGACGACTTGGATGCCTTTCCCACGCAACAGCTCGATGGTATCGAGCAACGCGTCCTCGCCCCAATCCATGGCGTGGTTGCTCGCCACCGACACGATGTCGAAGCCGCAATCCTCGAAGATCGATGCCCATTCCGGACGGCAACGGCTATGCCCGCCGCCGGAATGAATTTGCAGAGAACCGCGCTCGGAATAAACCCGTTCGCATTGGCCGAACCGAATGTCGCCATCGCGCAATATCGGCGCGGCGAGCGCGCTGTAGGGCTCCATCGGTCCGTGAATTGGTCCCACGTCACCGCAAGCCAGCAGCACAATTCCATCGTTGCTCATCGCGTGTGCCTTTCTCCTGTGAAGGACTTAGCGTACACCCTCCCGCGGATTTTTGGCCACCGCAGCGGCGCGTTATTCCCCCAAACCGCTATCGAACAGCGTGATTGCCGTGCCATTATAGGGCGCAGGCCCACCCATGATACCGCCGCGGGGCAATGGTCTCGACGCGCAGGATTGGCGAGAGCGAGACGTCGGAGAAAATCACCATGGCACACGAACTTTATTTCGGCGTCCAGACGAACGGCATCAAACACACCCATGACGACCCCCTGCCCGATATCGACACCCGCTTCCGCATGGTCAAGGAAGCAGGCGTGCACGACTACGTCGACAAGACGCCGGAACCGCACGAAGTGCGGGAATTTCTCGCCGCGCGGGACAAATACGGCATTCCGGTTCGGGCCGGCGGCTGGTTTTACATGCTCGGCGAGGATGAAGACCTGTACGAGCACAACATTGGCGTGGCGCATGAACTGGGGTCGCTGGTGCACAACACGCAGATCAAGGCGGCGCACGCGGACGGGCGCCCCGTCACCGACGCCGAGGTGGTCGATGCCTATTTGCGGTTTTTCGATATCGGCGAGGCGCAGGGCGTGACGCCCTGTTTCGAGGTTCACGTCAACATGTGGTCGGAGGATTTTCGCCGTGTCGCCGCGGTCGGAATCGACGTGGAAAAGCGCGGCGTGCCCTTCAACATGACGCTCGACCATAGCCATGTGATCTTCAAGATCGACAACCCGGCGGAACAGGATATCAGCGGCATCCGTGAGGATGTGGCGGCCGGGCGCGTGGTTCTCGACCCCTATGCGATGAACAATGTGTGCGACCAATGGATCGAGGCCGGCTGGATCCGACATTGCCATGCACGGGCGGCCATCCCCAACAATCCGAAAAACATCACCGCGCGCGACGAACACGGCAATCCCGGCCGCGGCATTCAATATCCTTTCAAGCGCCCCGAACCGGGCGAGTACCATGCGGATTGGGACGCGGCGGCGCTGGACCCCTGGAAACAGGTCATCCGCAACCTGTTACGCCACCATGCGAACGACCCGAAAGGCACGCTCGGCCAAATATCGACCGAGTTCATCCCGGGCTTCGACTATGGCGAGGGCTGTAAATATTCACTGTTCGAACAAAGTATAGCGTGCACCCAATGGATGCGTAGAACCTGGGCGGAAATCCGCACGGAAGCCGCCTAGATCGCCTGTCCCCGCGATCAGTCATACGAGTGCCGCGGAAACCAATCGGTGCCCCGGCCCTCGGGCGTCAGGTCGAACACGCTCCAGAGCGGCCAGATGAGATCCACATGCCGGGGATGCTGTCCCTCTTCGTTCGGGGCATAGAACAATTCCGTGCTGTAGGTGTGATGAATTCCATCGTCGGTTTTTTGGAACACGTTGACGATTGGCAACTGGTCACCGTCAGGCGACTCCGCCTGATAGTCCGAGTTGTAGCTATTGGCGTTTGACGAGAGCAGTCGGAGATTGTGCCATCCCCGCTGCGCGGCCCAACCGCTAAAGTCTTCAATCGGCGCCTTCGCCACCACGGCGAAATTAATGCGGTTCTCCAGATGAGGCATACCGCCATTGAGGCTGTCCATGAGCGTCGAACACGCAGGACATGGCAGATCCGCGCCGGGCGCAAACATGAAGCTGTAGATCAGGAGACTTTTTTTGTCGCCCTCGAACAAATCGGAGAATTTGGTCCGGCCTAGTGTCGCGCCACCGGTCCGGTCCAGCGCCGCCGCGTCGAAGACATAATCCTCCTTCACCATCCCGCCGGCGGGCAGGCTCCGGCGCAACGCAGCCACCGCCTCGACGCGTTTCCGGAGATCCATTTCCGCCTCAAGCAGACGATCGCGCGCTTCCCGATACGCATCGCTTTCGCCCGGAAACCGTCTTCCGTGAATTCGTTCCATGAGATGCTCCTCTGCTTGGAATGGCCTTACGACGGCGGTGGCGCAGCCGTGGCGGCAAAGCTCGGCCGCGCCTTCATGGCCTCACGCCAGCGTTCGACCGCCGGGAAGGCATCACGCATCCGATCGCCCTCAGGCGTCATCTCGAGATAGGCGAATGTCGGAATGACGAACAAATCGGCCAGCGATACCGTATCGCCCGCCAGATAGGGGGTTTCCGACAAGGCCTGATCGGCGACGGAAACCTGATGCTCGATTTCCGGTATCGCGTGCGCGATCTTGTCTTCGTCCACGGATAATCCCTGGGTCGGGTATAGGAGCCGTGGCAACAACAATTCCCGCGCGATCACCGCGATGTAATAATGATTGTGCGCACTGATCCATTGGTTCATCCGCGCGCAGGCGCGTGCATCCGCGGGCTGCAGCGCCGGCCCGTCGAAGACCTGATCCACATAGCGGGTTATGGCGCTGGTCTCGTACAGGACGAAGTCGTCATGCTTGAGGATCGGCATCTTGGCGAACGGGTGCATCGCCCGGTGCGATTCAGACCCCATATCCAGATCCTTGCGGACATAATCCACATCTTTTTCCTCAAGGGCCATACAGGCGGTGCGCAGGAAACCGCTTTGTGGAAATCCGTAAACGACGACGTCAGCCATGTCCTATTCCTCTATCAGTGTGCGTTCCAGACACTCGAAGCTGCTCGACCAACCCCGCTCGTGATCGTCGCGGCTCTTGGACGAGTCGAATTGCGTCTGATGAAATATCATTTCGGTCGATCCATCCCTGTCATGAAATTCGACGGCAACGACCATTACGTGACCCGGAACACCGTCGGTCTCCCAGGCCCAGGTAAAGGACAGATTTTCGGGAGGGTCGATTTCCAGGTAGACGCCACCGACGAAATGCTCCTTGCACTCCGACGACAGAATGCAGGCGCGCCATACGCCACCCGGGCGCAGATCGATTTCGCAGACCGGCACAGTGCACCCGTCGGGACCAAACCATTTCGCCATACGCTCCGGCTCGGTCCAGGCGCGAAAGACGGTTTCACGCGGAGACTTGAAGCGGCGTTTGAGCGTAAGCACCGGCTCGACACCCGCATTGGGCATGGCTTCGGGCCGGGATTTTGCGTCTGTCATGTGTCGTTCCTCTTATTCGGATCTGTGTCTTCGAGGTATCGCGCCAATTGATCGAACCGCCCATCCCAGAATCGGCGATATTGATCGACCCAATCCGCCGCGGTCTTCAAGGCGGCGGGATCGAGGCTGCAGCGAATGACACGGCCGTCTTTCTTTTTCTTTACCAAGCCCGCCTGCTCCAGCACGCGCAGATGTTTGGATACGGCGGGCAGCGACATGTCGTGCGGCCTTGCCAGTTCGGTCACACGGGATTCCCCTTCGGCAAGCCGCGCGAGAATCGCCCGCCGCGTCGCATCGCCCAGCGCCGAGAAAACCAAATCGAGATCGGTAGATTTATATTTAACCATCTGGTTAAATATAAGCTAACTCAAGAACCAGGTCAAAGGCTGCGCCACCGCGCGAAACACCTTTGATGCACATCAACGATGTCATCCAAATCAAATGGTTGGATCGTCACGGGTCAGACGAAGCCGGAGTGATCTTCAATTCGAATTCAAATGGGTGAAACATGCGGTTCGTAAAATTGCTCGCAGCGGTGCCAGCCCTATTAGTGGCGAGCGTCGCATTCGCCGATCAACAAGGTGGATACCATGGCCATCCCATGTGGGGGAGCGGATGGCACGGCTGGTTTATGGGGCCGTTCATGATGATGCTATTCTTGGCTGTTGCGGTTGCTCTGGTTGTTTTTTTCGTTCGCAAGACTGGCATCGGCGACGGACGACCTGCAAACGATCCCTCGCGGAGGTCACCCCTGGACATTCTTAAAGAGCGCTTTGCCCGGGGCGAAATCGACCAAACCGAATTTGAGGAGCGCAGGAAGGTGCTGGACGATTGATCCCGTCGTGCGATCGGGAGGCGCACCGAACCTTCCTGCCGCGGGAACAAATTATGGTTGGGATTCTTTGAATTGACCTAAATATTCGAATATCACCGCCTAAGTTGAGATGACCTTATCCCGACCCACCCTTCCAGCGGCACCGCGAGATAACCTATGGCACAGGCGGCCGACAGCGTTTCGATCACCGATCCGGTTTGCGGCATGCAGGTCGATCCCGCGACCGCGAAGCACCGCGTTGCCTTTAAAAACGCCAAATACTGCTTCTGCTCCGCCGGTTGCGCCGACAGGTTTTCCGAGGATCCGACCCGGTATCTGACCATAACGAGCGGCCCGGCGGAGGACAGCCCAAACCGGCAGATCTCAGAAGAGAGCGCCTATTTCTGCCCGATGTGTCCGGGCGTGCGCAGCGACCACCCCGACATCTGCCCAAAATGCGGCATGGCGCTGGAAACAACCGCCGTTCCGATAGGCACCACGACGCAGTACACCTGCCCGATGCACCCGGAGGTTATTCGCGACGAACCGGGCGAGTGTCCGGTCTGCGGCATGGCGCTCGAGCCCGTAACGGTGACGGTCGACGCCCCGCCCAATCCGGAATTGATCGATATGGCCCGCCGGTTCTGGATCAGCGCCGTGCTGACCGCACCGCTGCTCGTCATCACCATGGGTGAAATGGTGCCCGGTTTTGCGGCATTCGTCAGCGGCGGCTGGAACCCGTGGGCACAATTTGTGCTCGCCGCCCCGGTGGTGCTCTGGGCGGGATGGCCATTCTTCCTGCGCGGATGGAAATCGGTCGCCACGCGCAATCTCAACATGTTCACCCTGATCGCCATCGGCACCGCCACCGCCTTTGTCTACAGCCTGATCGCCGTCCTTGCGCCGGAAATATTTCCCGCGGGATTTCGCGATGCGTCCGGACAGGTCGGGCTGTATTTCGAGGCCGCCGCCGTCATCACCACACTCGTCCTGCTCGGCCAGGTGCTCGAGCTCCGCGCCCGCGAGCGAACCGGCGGTGCGCTGCGGGCGTTGCTCGACCTCGCGCCGAAATTCGCGCACCGCGTCCTGGACGACGGAGAGGATGAAGAGATCACGCTCGACCAGGTGCAGACCGGCGACCGGTTGCGGGTCCGGCCGGGCGACGGCATCCCGGTCGATGGCATCGTCCTGGAGGGACGCAGCGCGGTGGACGAATCGATGGTGACCGGCGAAGCCATCCCGGTCGAGAAAACCAGCGGCGACCCGATTATCGGCGGTACGCTGAACGGCAGCGGCGGCTTCGTTATGCGGGCGGAGAAAGTCGGCAGCGACACGATGCTGGCGAGCATCGTCCGCATGGTTGCCGACGCGCAGCGCAGCCGCGCGCCGATTCAACGGCTCGCCGACGTGGTGGCCGGATATTTCGTGCCGATGGTTTTACTCACCGCCATCCTTGCATTCGCGGCCTGGGCGCTTTGGGGTCCACCGCCAGCGCTCGCCTACGCGCTGCTCGCCGCGGTATCGGTCTTGATCATCGCCTGCCCGTGCGCGCTCGGGCTGGCGACGCCGATGTCAATCATGGTCGGTGTCGGCCGAGGCGCGCGCGCCGGCGTCCTGATCAAGAGTGCCGAAGCCCTCGAACGGTTCGAGCAGGTCGACACGCTAGTGGTCGACAAGACGGGGACACTCACCCTCGGCAAACCCCGGCTGCGGGAGGTGGTCGCCACCAGGGACGGTGAGGAAAACAACATCCTGTATTTGGCCGCAAGCCTGGAACGCGCCAGCGAACATCCCCTGGCCGAGGCAATCGTCGCCGCGGCGACCGAACGCAGCATCACACTGGCCGCCCCCGATGATTTTGCCTCCATCGCCGGCAAGGGCGTCGCGGGGCTGGTCGACGGCACGCCGGTATTGCTGGGCAATAGGGCGCTCCTGCGGGACCGGGGCATCGACACCGCGCAGTTCAATACACGCGCGGAAGACCTTCGCCGCAACGGCGCAACGGTGATGTTTGTCGCCGCCGACGGTGCGGCGATTGGTCTGGTCGCCGTCGCCGACCCGATCAAGGAGACCACGGCGGCGGCCATTCACGCCCTGAAGGCCGAAGGACTGCGTGTCGTCATGCTGACCGGCGATAACCGGACAACCGCGCTTGCCGTCGCAAAATTTCTCGACATCGACCAGGTCGAAGCGGATGTCCTGCCCGACCAAAAGAATGCAGCGATCCGCCGCCTGCAACAGCAAGGCCGGGTCGTCGCCATGGCCGGCGACGGGGTCAACGACGCACCGGCACTGGCACAGGCGGATATCGGCATCGCCATGGGGAGCGGCACCGATGTCGCCATCGAAAGCGCCGGCGTCACACTGGTCAAAGGCGATCTGAACGGCATCGTCAGGGCGCGCCGGCTCAGCCGGGCAACCATGCGCAACATCCGCCAGAACCTGTTCTTCGCCTTCGTCTACAATGCGCTCGGCCTGCCGATCGCCGCCGGGATCTTATTTCCGTTTTTCGGCATCCTGTTGAGCCCGATGATCGCCGCCGCGGCCATGAGCCTGAGTTCCGTCTCGGTGATCGGCAATGCGCTGCGGCTGCATCATGCCCGGATGTAGCTCTTCAACACATCGTCGATGATACGTTCCAGATCCTGCACGGTGCTGCACGTCTTGGCGACGTGGCAGAAGGTTCGATAGCGCAGCATTTCGGAATCGCCGGTGCCCCAAAATGTCTCCGGTTCAGGATTCAGCCAGATGACGGCTTTCGACCGGTCGTGGATCTTGCGCATCAGATCGATGCGCGGGTCGCCATCGTTGGAACGCCCGTCGCCGAGAATGATCACCGTTGTGCGCCGGTCGACCGCATCCATGAAATCCTCATCGAAGTCGGCGAAGGCCTGGCCGTAGTCGGTCGGCCGGAAGCCGATCTTTTCGAGGATTTCCGGAATTGCCGCCTCCACCGTTTGCTTCTCCAGGATATTGCTGATTTCGTCCAGGAAGGCGGAAAAGGCGAAGGCCCGCAGCGACGCAATCACCTCGTTCAGCGAATAGAGGAACAGCAGAAGAAACCGCGCCGCAGCGGCGACCGATTGCGAGACATCGCAGATCACGACAATCTTCGGCCGTTCGATCTTGGTCTGCTTCCATTGGGTCTCGAACGGAATGCCGTCGTGGCCCATGTTGCGGCGAAGGGTGCGCCCGACATCGAGCACGCCACGCTTGGTATGCTTGCGCCGCCTGTTGTACCGGCTGGCCAGTCGCTTCGCCATGCGCCGCACGATCCGGTGCATCCGGTCGAAATCCCGTTGCTCGATCGCCGATAGTCCGGTCTCGACCAGGAATTCTTCGCGCAACTGCTCTCCCGCGGGCCGCGCATACAGCTCGTACTGCCGGTTGACGTATTGCCGCGCCTCGTCGAATAGGTAGGTACGCCCCTGGTCCAGGCGCAGCGCCATGTCGGCATCTTCCGGATCGTCGGAACGTTTGAGTTCAGCAATCAGCTTCTCGAGATCGCGCAAGCCCATCCGGTCGAGCAGCCGCCGCATGAACAGGCCACGCTGCGTCGCATACCGGATGTTGGCGACGCCCGCCTCATTGGCGGCCTGCTCCATGGCTTGTGCAAATTCTTCTCCGGTCCCGCCGGCCAACAATTGCGCCAAGGGTTGATCGGCGACCAAGTCGGAGCCGGCGTCGATGTCCCGGGGCAGCTCGCGGAATTCCTCGCGGCTGAAGAACATGTCGAAGCAGTCTTGATACCGGCCGACCTCGTCCTCGCTTTTGGCCAAGGCAGCGCACAGGGCATCCTTCAGCAACTCGCGATCGGCGTAGCCCACGGCCTCGACGGTACAATGCGCATCGATGGCCTCCGCCGGCGAGACCTGCACGTCTACCGCGCGCAATGCCCGCAGGAAGTTTTCGAGCGTTTGCTGCATCCGGGACGCCTCAGGCCTGCGCCGCCTTGCGGGTCAACTCGGGAATGCTGCGCCTCACCGCGGCGAAATCCTGTTCGAACTTCAGCAGTACATTCAACGTATCGCGCACCAAATCCACGTTGAGCGACTCCGCGTGCAGCAGCATCAGCACGCGCGCCCAATCGATTGTTTCCGAGATCGAAGGAAGCTTTTTCAGGTCTTCCTGCCGCAGCATCTGCACAAAGGCGACGAGCTGGCGTTTCAAGCGCTCGTCGATATCCGGCACCCGGGCGGCGACGATGCGCTGCTCCAGCTTGGCATCGGGCAACGGGATGAACAGGTGCAGGCATCGCCGCTTCAGGGCGTCACCCATCTCGCGCATATTGTTCGAGGTCAGGAACACCAGCGGCGGCACCGTCGCTTTGATCGTGCCGATTTCCGGAATCGACACTTGGAATTCCGAGAGAATTTCCAACAGGAACGCTTCGAACTCCTCGTCCGATTTATCCACTTCGTCGATCAGCAGAACCGCGCCCCGCTCCTGTTGCAGTGCCTTGAGCAATGGCCGCGGTTCGAGAAACCGCTCGGAGAAAAACATATCGCCGAAATCGTGCAGCCGATCCATCGCCCCATCCAGCCCATCCGCGTCGGCCAGGGTGTCGCCCATCTTGTCCTTGAGGATCTGGGTGTAGAGAAGTTGCTTGCCGTACTTCCATTCGTACAGCGCCTTGGATTCATCCAGCCCCTCATAGCACTGCATCCGAATCAGCGGCAGGTCGAGCCATTGCGCGGCCGAAATCGCCAATTCCGTCTTGCCGACGCCCGCCGACCCTTCGACCAGGATCGGCTTATTGAGGCTTTGCGCGACGAAGATGGCGGTCGCAATGCGGCGCGACGCGATATAGCCGCTGCCGCCGAGCCCGTCGATGATGGGATCGATCCCGTCGTGACTGCCGCCGGCCGCTTTGGAGGGAGACGTTTCATTCATGTTTTTTCTTCTGTTGTCGTTGACTCTATAAGGGCGAGGGCGCGACGGCGCGCCTGAATGTCATGTGCCGAGCGGGCAATGCCAAGTGTCTTTTCGATATCCATGGTTTCAGCTTCAAGTCCGGGCGACGGTTGCACGCCGCACCTGCCGATGAGCGACCGTACCCGCTCCTGCAAGCCCCCGGCGCCGTCGCGCGCCGATGCGGCGATATTGGTGACCGCATCCGCATTCCTTTCGGGATCGGCGTCCAGCAATTCCATCGCACGATAGGCCATGGCCGACAAACCGTCCGGGGCCGCCGCGAGCCGGCCCAATTCCACAAGCACGTCGTCGTCCAGCGACCGGCCATCCGCCCCAGCCGCCATTTCACCCGCCAGCCGGGTGATTTGGTGGCGGATCGACCCGGCGATCGAGGCCGCGAAGATCGCATCTTCGGCCCGCCGCATCGGCAGCGAAATCGCCGCGAAGGCGTCGCCTTCGGGACCCAGCAGATTGGCCGCCGGCACGCAGACATTCTCAAGCCGGATGCCGCAATGCGCCGCCGGCTGCAGGAAGTCGATCTTCACACCCTCGGTGATTTCCAAGCCCGGCGTCTCCCGCGGCACGATCAGCACGGAAAACTTCTTCCGCCCCTTCTCGACCCCGGTCACCGCGAGGACGAGAAAGATATCCGCGATCGGGCCGTTGGTGAGATACGCTTTCTCGCCGTTCAGGATATAACGATCGCCTTCTCGCTCGGCGCGCGTCAACAGGTGTTTCGGGTGCGCCCCGGCGCCCGGCTCGGAAATCGCGAGGCACGGCGTCAGTTTTCCCGCCGCCAGTTTCGGCAGGTAGGCTTTCCGCTGATCGGCGCTGCCGTGCCCCAGGATATGCAATCGCGCCGTAAGCTGGCGACTGAGCCAGGTGGTGACCACCCCTTTCACGCCGCCGGTGGCGGCCATCGCTTCGGCCGCGACCGCCAGGGTCCGCAGATCGCCGCCAAGCCCGCCATATTCCGCCGGCAGGGCGATCCCGGCCATCCCGGCATCGCCGATGGCCCGCAGCAATTCCGGCGGCATGACCGCATGATCGCGGAGATCGTTGCGCCCCGCGATTTCGCGGCGTGCAAACGCCTCCACGCGTTCCTTAATACTGGCCCTCAGGGACGCCATTTCGGTGGATCGCTCGGCATGCATGGCGTGCATCATAATATCCAAACGCGGAAGAGTCGTTCCTCATTCCGGACGAAGACGATTTCCTACACATCGACCCATTGATCGGTCGAATAGTCGAAGTACCGCCGGATCCGAATGCCGTCCCATTCGTATCTTAAGTGCCGTTCCTGAACCGGCGGGGACACGCGGGTTGGGATAAACACGGCAACCGCCCGGTGATCCACATGGCGTACGCTCTCGAACATGATGCCATCATCGCCCGCGGCCCGTACCTCGGCGCCGAAGGCCTGGCTTCGGCCGTACTCCTCGGGGTCCATCAGGGGTGTTGCCGCGCTCGGGTCGGTGGTCAGGTCGACGAAAGCGCCCTCGATCATTCCCACATAGGCACGTTGATCCAAATCATCGGGCGCGGCGGCACCTGCGCGCAGCCGGATTTCGAGATGGTAGATCGTTTCGCGGATGGCCGTTTCGAGATGCTCCGCCGCGTAGTACACCCCATAGCTTCCATCGCTGAACCGCGATCCCATCGGGTTTAAATGAACAAAGGGCGCCATCACGATTGTGGATACAACACGCAGTTCGGGCGGAAAGATGCTGATTTCCCCGCTTTCCTGGCGAACGCGCGGGTTTACCGCACTTTCCAGTTCCGCCAGAAGGTCCCATTCGGCGGGATCCTCGGTCAGATCCTCGAACAGGTGAATTGGCGGATACTTGCTCGGGATGACCCGCCAGGCTCGCCGCCATTCGATATGCGTGCGCGCAAAGCGATCCGGCACTAAGCCCAACCGCCCCGCAGAGCGTCGAGATATTGCCGGACATATGCCAGGTCAGTCATATCGCCGCCAAGCATTCGCTCGAGCGGGCTTTGCCCGTTGAAATCGGTATTCTTCCGGCTGACCCAGCCATAGACGTTCTCCGGCGACGAGAATATCGTCCGAAGCGCCCTGTGGATGCCCAGCAGGTAGCCGATACGGCACATCGTATCGTGCGACGGGTTGCCCGTTTTGCCGCTCTTCCAATTGTAGAAGGTGCGTTCGGACGGCCGGCCCAGCAGAATGCGGATCTGAGCCGAGGTCAGGTGCCAATGATCGGCAAGGG
>CAYYBI010000119.1:0-3343 GCA_964469835.1 uncultured Rhodospirillaceae bacterium | reverse complement strand
TCGACCGCGTCGAAAGCGGTCAACGCGTTGCCTATGGGATGCGCCTCGGCATCTATGGCAGCGGCAACAGCCAAATGACAGCATTCTTTGGCCAGAGTTACCGGCCGCATACCAGTAACAGATTGAATCAAGACAATATAGAGAACGGCGTGTCGGATATCGTTGGACGGGTCGATATCACTCCGATGAAATATGTGGATGTACTGTATCGCTTCACAATTTCGGCAGAAGACCTCGGGCACCGCGAGCGAGACGAGCTTTCCTTCTCGCTCGGCCCGCCGGCGCTGAAATTTGGTGGATTTTATTCCTTCACAGCCGCGTCGCCTGGTTTCGAACAGCGCGAAGAAATAAAGCTTCGTTTTTCGTCGAAGATCACCGATCATTGGTCAATCGCGTTGGCCACACATCGTGATTTAGCTCAAGGCCGGGCGCTGGAACATTCGGGTATCATTCGATATGAGGATGAATGTTTCGGTCTCGAACTGGTCGGTAAACGAAGCTTCTTCGATGATGAAGAGATTGACCCTTCCGACTCCGTGCTGATTCGTATTAAATTCAAGCATCTCGGTGAAGTTGGTACGACGACCGGATAATCTGGTGGGAGCGATAGCTATCAAGCAGACATGGGCGTACGCCCCGGTTGCGGTTGCGCGGTTCAAGCGGCTTTTCGCCGCCGTTCTAGCTTGTGTCGCGTTCGCCGCCTTAACTGCAGGAACCGGCACCGCACAGGGCACCATTCGCATTGCGGCGGTGGTGAACGAAGACGTTATTTCCGCTTATGACCTGTTGAACCGCATCCGCCTCGTTATGCTCACCAGCCGATTGCCGAATACGCCGGAAACCCAGCGCCGCCTATCCCCTCAGGTGCTCCGCAACCTCATCGATGAACGCCTGCAATTGCAGGAAGCGAAACGCCTTAAAATCGAAATTCCCGACAAGGACGTCGATGCACTTCTCGTGAAATTGAACCAGCAGAACCGCGTGGATCCGGGCACAATCGAACGCATGCTCACCCGCAGTGGCATCGACACGAATGCGCTCCGCGCGAAACTCAGCGCTGAAAGCGCATGGGCAAAAGTGGTGCGGCGCCAGCTGCAGCGCCAAATTTTTGTCGGAAACGAAGAGGTGGACGAAGAATTGAATCGCCTCAAGACGGTACGAAATCTGCCGCGGCAAAGGATTTCGGAAATATTTCTTGCCATTGACAGTGAAGAAAATGAGGACCGGGTCCTTGAGCTTGCAAACCGTCTCATCAAACAGGTTCGATCCGGCGCACGGTTCGCGGCGCTCGCGCGGGAATTCTCACAGAGTTCAAGCGCCGCAGTCGGCGGCGACATGGGGTGGGTTTCCAAAGGGCAACTCGATTCGATATTGGAACAAAGCATTGCCAACTTAAAAAAGGGCGAGATTGGGGAGCCGATTCGAACGCTAGCCGGCATTTACATTCTTATGCTGGTCGACCGCGTCACGCCGCAGTCGACGTCCCTCCGTAAGACCACGATGGACCTGGCGCAAATTGTATTGCCGGTCGGCAAGGATGCCACGGACGGCGATTTGCAAAATGTGCGCACCCAAGCACAAACAATTCGTGATACCACAAAGGACTGCGCCGGTCTTCGGGAGGCATCGAAGTCAGTCGCCTCGCTGAAATTCGATAACCTCGTAGGGGTGACCGCCGACAAACTACCCGCGCAGTTGAAAGAGACGGTTACAAATTTGCAAGTAGGCGAAACCACGCAACCGATACGGGTCGCCGAAGGGTATCTGCTCGTAACGATGTGTGATCGCAAAGTGGATTTAGCCGGCCTGCCAAACCGTAAAGAGGTCCATCGGCGTCTCGCCGACCAACGGCTCAACCTGCATATTCAGCGTTATTTGCGCGATCTCCGACGCACCGCCTTCGTGGACATCCGCGGATGAAGGGATCGCCGCTCCCGATAGCGCTCACGATGGGAGAACCCGCCGGCATTGGCGGCGAATTGACCTTGCGGGCATGGCTTGACCGTGAACGACTGGGCCTGCCGTTGTTTTTCGCAATCGACGATGTCACGCGGCTGAAAGCACTGGCCGGGCGGCTCGGCTGGGACGTTCCGATCGCTGATATTAGCGTTCCCGGCGAAGCCGAAGACCGGTTTGGAAACGCCTTGCCCGTCGTTAGCATGCCAATTCCGGGATCGGCGGTGCCCGGACAGCCCGACCCGAAAAACGCTACCGCCGTCGTTGATGCCATCCGCAAGGGCGTCGAGCTCGTTACCGCAGGAAAGGCCGGCGCGCTTGTAACAAATCCGGTGCACAAGAAGACCCTCTACGACGGCGGTTTCCCCCACCCCGGGCATACCGAGTTTCTGGCGGAACTAGCCGGCGGCATTCGTTCTGTCATGATGTTGACCTGTCCCGGGCTTCGGGTGATCCCGGTCACGGGGCATATGCCGCTGGTGGACGCTATTGCTAAACTCAGTAGCGAAGAAATCGTTGACGTGGTTTCAGTCACGGAGTCGGCCTTGCGGCAGGATTTCGGCATTGAGGTGCCGCATCTCATGGTCGCCGCGCTCAATCCGCATGGCGGCGAGGACGGTACGCTGGGACCCGAAGAAGAATCCATCATCCGGCCCGCAATCGATGAGCTCAAGAAACGCGGCATTTCGGTCAGCGGACCAGCGCCCGCCGATACTCTGTTTCACGAACGCGCTCGGGAGGCCTATGACGCGGCGATCTGCATGCATCACGATCAGGCGCTGATTCCCCTCAAGACCATCGACTTTCACAACGGCGTCAACGTCACCCTGGGACTGCCGTTTGTCCGCACGTCGCCGGATCACGGCACGGCGTTTGAAATCGCCGGCATGGGTGTCGCCGACGTCACCAGTCTCGCGGCGGCGCTGGTCATGGCACACGATATCGTCGAGTGCCGAAGCAGCGGCCGCAGGATACAGCGAACGGCCCTTGCCTGACCGGGCCGACAACGGCGTGTTTGCCAACCTGCCGCCGCTGCGCGACACAATCGCGCTGCACGGTCTGAATGCGCGTAAGTCGCTCGGTCAACATTTCTTGCTCGATCTCAATCTGACCCGGCGAATCGCTCAGGCTGCGGGTGATCTGAGTTCGGGAACGGTGATTGAAATCGGGCCCGGACCGGGTGGATTGACGCGATCCTTGCTGGCCGAAGGCGCCAGCCGGCTGATTGCAATCGAACGGGATGCCCGATGCATCGAAGCATTGACGCCGCTCGTGCAGGCCGCCGCCGGCAGGTTGGAAATTGTCGAAGGCGATGCCGCCAAGATCGACTGCTCCACAATCGGAACTGCACCGCGGCGCATTGTCGCCAACCTGCCCTACAATATTT
>CAYYBI010000118.1:0-6980 GCA_964469835.1 uncultured Rhodospirillaceae bacterium | reverse complement strand
TCGTGGTCGACGCGGCCGGCAACGGCCAACACCATCCGGTCGCTCGCATAGTACTTTTGCATATAGTCGATGATGCTTTGACGCGGCATGCCGCGCACCACCTCGATATCGCCGAGCACCGGGCGTCCGAGAGGTTGGTCCGGAAATGCTGTGAGCTGGAATCGGTCGAACACCAAATCATCGGGAGTATCGTGCGCCTGACCGATTTCCTGCAGTACGACCGCGCGTTCGCGGGTCAGTTCTTCGTCGTCGAACGTCGCGTTCTTCAGGATATCGCCGAGAAGATCAACCGCGAGGGCCACGTCCTCTTTTAAAACCCTGGCAAAATATACCGTGCTTTCGCGGCTTGTATACGCGTTGAGGTGGCCGCCGACATTCTCGATTTCTCCGGCTATTTCCGTCGCGCTGCGCCGCTGTGTGCCCTTGAAGGCCATGTGCTCCAGCAGATGCGCGACGCCGCTCACCGCCGCCATTTCGTGGCGGGTGCCGACCCCAACCCATACGCCGACCGAGACCGACTCCACCGCCGGCATCGAGTGGGTAACCACGCGGAAGCCGTTCGCCAACGTGCTGAGCCGGACCGTCATGCCGCTCCCTCTAACGCTATATTTTCGCGCACGAATTCACTCAACGACCCGAGATCGTTCGGCAGTGACACCATCCGTTCTTCGCGATCGAACAGATCGGCCATATGCGGCGGCAATGCCGGGCGCACGCCCGTGGCGTCTTCGACCGCATCGGGAAACTTGGCGGGATGCGCGGTCGCCAGGCTGACCATCGGCACGGCGGGATCCCGCGAAGTCGCCCGCGCCGCATCGACACCGATTGCGGTGTGGGGATCAATCAGCATGCCGCTTGAGCGGTACACTTCGGCGATAACTTCTTTCGTGCGCGTATCGTCGACGCTGTGCGCCGCGAACATACTTGCCGCCCGCTGCCAGCGCGCGTCGTCAAGCGGCAAGCGGCCGGTTTCGCGAAAGGCACCGATCGCCTGTTCCACCGCTGCACCGTCCCGATCCAGCAAATCGAACAACAGGCGTTCGAAATTGCTGGAAACCTGAATATCCATGCTGGGCGACAGGGTCGGCTCGACCGTCGTGACCGTCATGTCGTTGCCGGAGAAAAACCGGGTCAGTATGTCGTTCCGGTTCGAGCCGACGACCAATTGCGCCACGGGCACGCCCATCGCGCGCGCGGCGTAGGCGGCGAAAATATTGCCGAAATTACCGGACGGCACACTAAACGAAACCGGCCTGTCCGGCGCGCCCAACGACACTGCCGCATGGACGTAATAAACGATCTGCGCCATCACGCGGACCCAGTTGATCGAATTGACCGCCGACAGGCGCAGCTCGCGGCGCAGCAGGGCATCGTTGAACATGGCCTTCACC
Source organism: uncultured Rhodospirillaceae bacterium (assembly GCA_964469835.1). Taxonomy (GTDB): domain Bacteria; phylum Pseudomonadota; class Alphaproteobacteria; order UBA8366; family UBA8366; genus JAOTYV01. Next base: position 5,589 of record CAYYBI010000118.1, on the reverse strand, counting down.
AGGTCCTGGCAATCGTCGAAAGTGCCGTCGATCTCGACAGCATGAACGTTCGACGACGGCACGGTCGTCATCTGACGCCGCTGCACGTCGGAGACCCGGCCCTTGGGAAACAGGATGAAGATTTCGATCGCCTCGCGATCCCGGCAGGCTTCGATCGCGGCCGACCCCGTATCGCCGGAGGTGGCGCCGACGATTGTAATGCGCTCGCCCCGCTGTTTCAGGACATGATCGAACAGCCGCCCGAGCAGCTGCATCGCCACATCCTTGAAGGCCAGCGTCGGGCCGTGGAACAACTCCATCAGCCAAAGACTCGAATCGACCTGCGTCAGCGGCGCAACCGCCGGATGGCCGAACGCGCTATAGGAATCGTGAACCAGCCGCTCGAAATCGGCGCGCGCGATTCGCCCGCCCACGAACGGTTCCATCACCCGCACCGCCAAATCTGCGTAGGACAGGCCCCGGAACGATCGCAGATCGTCGGCTGACAATTGCGGCCAGGTTTCCGGAAGATACAGGCCGCCATCCGCCGCCAGTCCGGCAAGCAGGGTATCGTCGAAATTCAGCAGCGGCGCCTGTCCGCGTGTGCTGAGATAGCGCACTATCCGGCACTCCTCCCGTGAGAACGCGCTAACCTAAACGCGCAGTTCGGGCCGGGCAAGGCTCGTCGCGGCAGGTGCATCGCCCGCTAACCGGCCATGTCGAGATACCGCCGGCGGAGATGGGACTCAAATATATCCGCCCGCAGCGGCGTGCCGGTCGCCGCCTCGAGCAGTTCGCAGGTTGAGAGCAGGGATCCTTTGCCGTGAATATGGGTGCCCAGCCACCCCATCAACGGTGAAAAATCTCCCCCCGCAATCGCCTCCGGCAAGTCAGGCTGGGATTTCAAAGCTGCGTCATAGATCTGGGCCGCCGCCATGGCGCCCAGCGTGTAGGTCGGGAAGTAGCCCCAGGCGCCCGCATACCAATGAATATCCTGCAGGCAGCCCTGTTGGTCGTCCGGCGGCGCGACACCCAGCAATTGCTGAAAGCCTTCGTTCCACGCGCCCGGCAGGTCGGCGATGGACAGGTCGCCCGCCAGCAACGCCAGCTCGAGGCGATAACGCAGGATGACATGCGCCGGATACGTCACCTCGTCGGCATCGACGCGAATTAAGCTGCGCGCGACGTTCAGCGACCGCCGGTGCAGGTTGGACGCTTCCCAGGCGCCGCCCTCGCCACCGAACGCCTGCCGCAGCAGCGGGGCGGCAAATCGGTAGAATTCCGCGGATCGGCATACCTGCATTTCCACCAGCAACGACTGGCTTTCATGGATCACCATACCGCGCGCGTCGCCGACAGGCTGCAGGCGCCAATCAGCGGGGCGATTGCGTTCATAGGTGGCGTGGCCGGATTCGTGCAGCACGGCCATCAACCCTTCGGCAAAATCCGCTTCGTTGTAGCGGACCGTGATACGGCTATCTTCCGGCACGCCGCTGGAAAACGGATGGGTGCTCTCGTCCAACCGCGCCGTCTCGAAGTCCAGCCCGATGGTCTCGGCGATGCGGCGGGTCAAGGTGCGTTGCACGTCGATGGGAAACGGACCTGGCGGCGGCACCGCCGGCGCGCGGCGCGCTTGATGGGCCAGCACGTCGTCGATCAGGTCCGGAAGAAATCCGGCACAGGCATCGAACAATAGATCGATTTCCGCGGTGCTGCCGCCGGGCTCGTAGTCCGCCAGCAAGGCCTCGTACACGGAACACTTCAAAGCTTCGGCACGGGCCTCGCCAATCTCGCGCGTGAGATCGAGGACGCGCTGTAGATCCGCCGAGACCACAGCAAAATCATTTTCGGCCCGCGCCTTGCGCCATATTCCCTCGCAGTGCGAGCTGGCCATGCTGTGCGCCGAAACCAGGTCGGCCGGCACGGCGCGCGCCAGCGACCATTTCCGCTGCATCTCGCGCAAGTTGGCATGTTGCCATTCACTCAAGCCGTCGGCGCCCGCCGCCGCGTCGAATAGATCCGCCATCGCCGGATCGGTCAGCTTGCCGTGCCGCAGCGTATCGATCGTGGCCAATTGCTCCGCCCGGGCGCCGCCGCCGCCAGGCGGCATCATCACCGCCTGATCCCATTGCAGGACGCGGCCGACATCGCCGAGCAGGGAAATCTCGCGGAACCGACGTTCCAGTTCGCTATAGGCTTGGCTGACCGCGGTCATGCTCGCATCCCGATTAAACGCGCCGGGCGCGCCTCATTTAGCCCGCCTGCCCAGCCCGCGAATATACAGCAGATATATCACCAGCAGGGCAATGGCGAGGCTGAACCAGGTAAGGGCATATTGCAGGTGATCGTTGCGAATATCGAGCCGCCATTGCCGGCCGACCGGAAATCCGCCAGGCACCGCGTCGTCACCGCTCACGACGTAATATCCGGGCTCCACGGCGACGCCGGTGTGCTGCCCGACCGCACGGGTATCGACAAAGAACCAGGCATTCTTCTCCGGTTCGTTATCGGGCACGAAACGGGCTTGGCCCCCCTCCAGCCGTAGGATGCCCTCGACCACCACCGTGCCCCCGACCTGACCCGCGGCCCGGTCCTTCGGATCGCGGCGCTTGAACGGCACCCAACCACGGTCGATAAGGACCGCCTTGCCGTTCGTCCGCAACAACGGCGTCATGACGTGGACGCCCGGGTTGCCGCGCAGCGACCGGTTCAGCACATGCGTCTCCTTTTCATGCGCAAAAACGCCCGATACGCGAACCCGGCGGAATTGCCATTCATCGGGCGCGCTCAAGGCCCCGGCTGGTAAATCTACCGCCTCGGCCGTCGCGCGATCGTTCAACTTCGTGATCAGATCTTCTTTCCAATGAAGACGCTGGAGCTGCCAGAATCCGAGCGCGAGCAGCACGATCAGCGCCGGCACGGTGAAAAGCGTTGGCCAGAATGTGGGACGAAGTATCATTGCGCGTGCCGCTACTCCTGATCGCCGAAATCTTGTTGGCCGCTATCGCTCGCCCGATGCCGGTATTGCAGGGCGATCAGCGTGGCCTTGAACGGCCGTAACAGTGCCAGGGACCCGCCCAATATCGCCGGAATCCAGAGCACCAAATGCAACCAATAGGGCGGCGAAAACGTGACTTCGACCCAAAGCGCGAGACCTGTCACCACAGGGCCGACGATAAATATTATGAACACGGCCGGTCCGTCGCCGCTGTCGGCCGCGGCCATATCGAGACCGCATGCGGAACATACCGGGCGGACCGTCAGGAAACCGTCGAACAGCGCGCCGTCGCCGCACCGCGGACACCGGCATCTGATTCCGGCGATAAAGGGCGAAACCGGCTGATGATTCGTCACGGTTCCGCCCTGAATTTTCGCGCGATCAGGAGCCCCACCAATAGATGCTGACGAACAGGAAGAGCCAGACCACGTCGACGAAATGCCAGTACCAGGCGGCCGCCTCGAAGCCGAAATGGTGGTCCGGCTTGAAATGTCCGTTCCGCGCCCGGAAGAAGCAGACGATCAGGAACGTCGTCCCGACCAGGACATGGAAGCCATGAAACCCGGTCGCCATGTAGAAGGTCGAGGAATAGATGCCATCGGCGAATTTGAACGACGCATGGACGTATTCATAGGCCTGCAGCGAGGTGAAAGCCAAGCCGAGAACAATCGTCAGGGCGAGCCCGACCAGCATGGCGCGGCGATTGCCTTCACGCAGCGCATGATGCGCCCAAGTCACCGTGCAGCCGGACAGTAACAGGATCATTGTATTCATGGCCGGAACTTCGAACGGCGGCAACGGCACCACGCCTTCCGGCGGCCACGTGAAGGGCGCCAGTTTCGGCGCCAGGCTCGAATTGAAAAAGGCCCAGAAGAAGGCGACGAAAAACATCACTTCCGACGCGATGAACAGAACCATGCCGTAGCGCATGCCAAGCTGCACCACCGGCGTGTGATCGCCCCGGAAGGTGGCTTCATCGATGACATCGCGCCACCACAGCCACATCGTCAACAGCAGGAGGAACACGCCCGGAAGCAAAATCCAGGCGCCCAGCCCCTTGATCGCGGCTTCGCCCGCGCCGCCGAAGAAATCCGGATGCATGTAGACAACCGTGCCGAAGGTCAGGACAAACGCCGCGAACGCGCCCAGCAAGGGCCACGGACTCGGGTCCACCAAATGATAGTCATGCTTGACTTCGTCGTGATGGGCTTCAGCACTCATTCTTTACGTCCCCATTGATCTTCACCGGCATCGCCGCCGGCAGGTCCAGCTAATTAAGGTCGCCGCGCTTTTTCCGGTTCGTCACTCGGCTCACCTTGCGCGGCGGCGCCTGCTTCGTCGTCTCCTCCACCGGAAAGAAGGTGTAGGATAGTGTAATCGTCTTGAGATCGCGTAGATTCGGGTCGTTCTCGATCGCCGGATCGACGAAAAACAGCACCGGCATATCGACCTGCTGACCGGATTCGAGCCGCTGTTCCGTAAAGCAGAAACATTCCACCTTGCTGAAATACTGGCCCGCCTTGAGCGGCGTCACGTTGAATGTGGCGGTGCCGGTCATGGCTTCGTTCGACAGGTTCTCCGCCCGGTAATACGCCATGGTGTTTTCACCGACGCGAACGCTGATTTCCCGCTGCACCGGCTGAAACGCCCATGGCAGGCCATTGGCCAGCGAATCGAAGCGCACTTTGATGACCCGGTCCGTCACGGTGGCGTTGCGGCGCTCGGCGACCTGCGTGGTGCCGCCGTATCCCGTAACCTGGCAAAACAGCCGGTACAACGGCACCGACGCATAGGACAGGCCGACCATGGCGATGACAATCGTGAAAAGCCCGATCATCAAACGTCTGTTCTTATGGGTTTTGGGGCCGGTCAGGGGATCAGCCTCCGCCCATGCGGACAATGGCGACGAAATACACCAGCACCACGAACGTCACCAGCACCGCCAGGATCGCCCAGTTCTTGACCCGCTGCCGGCGATGCACCTCGCTCCGAGAGGGGCGTCCGGACTTATCCGCATCTTTTGTCATTGTCATACCCGTCATCGCATCAACCCTACCAGACACTCGGCGCCCGGTTCGCGATCAGCAATCCGAACAGCGCGAACAGATAGAAGATGGAATACCCGAACATGCGCTTGGCGCTCCGGTCGCTTTCGTCGCGCCAGACGGCCACCGCCGCGGCCATGAAAATCAACCCAAGCACGGCCGCAGCCGCGCCATAGATCCAGCCCGCGAAGCCAAGCACCGCCGGGGCCACGCCGATCGGCCAGAGCAGCATCGTATAGATCAGCATCTGGCGTTTGGTTTCGCGCTTGCCGGCAACCACCGGCAGCATCGGCACCCCGGCGGCGGCATAGTCGCCGCAGCGGTACAAAGCCAGCGCCCAGAAATGCGGCGGCGTCCAGATGAAGATCAGGAGGAAGAGCACGATCGATTCGATACTGACGCCGCCGGTCACCGCGGCCCAGCCGATCATCGGCGGAAACGCGCCGGCCGCACCGCCGATCACGATGTTCTGCGGAGTCCGGCGCTTGAGCCAGATCGTGTAGACGAAGACGTAGAACAGGCTGGCGAGGAGCAGGATCGCCGCAGCGGCCCAGTTGACGGCCAGCC
>CAYYBI010000117.1:0-2675 GCA_964469835.1 uncultured Rhodospirillaceae bacterium | reverse complement strand
CGCCCGGCTGGACCAATGCGGTCGAGGCGGTCGCCAATATTCCGTCCAAGGGCGATCCCATGGTCGCCAATATCCTGGACAAAATTCACGAATCCCTGGTCGAGGCCCAGAACAAGGCGCGCGATGCGTACCGTGCCGTGTCGAAGGAACGGCATGAAAACCTTAAGAAAATGCGGCCCAACTGGCGGACGCTGCAACATAGCGTCGACCAGATGGACAAGAACGTCCGCAGTCTCCTGCAGCGCGCCAAAACCATCGATCGTTACATTGAGGATTACGAGGAAATCCAGAAGGGCTCTGACCGGGCCATCCGGAACCTGCATTCCTCGTCGTTGACGAACTTTTTCGTATCCGGCCTGTTTTGCGCCATCGCGATCGGCGGCGCCTTCATCAACTTCCATCTGATTGCACGGCCGATGTCTGAAATGGTCGGTGGCAGCAACGCCATCGGTGCCTTCAGGATCGCCGACGTCGCCGCCATGGTGATCATCCTGGTTGAAATTTCCATGGGTCTGTTCCTCATGGAATCGCTCCGCTTCACCCGCCTTTTCCCGGTGATCGGCGCCTTGCCGGATAAAATGCGGGTTCGGATGCTGTGGTCCGCGTTCAGCCTGCTGCTCTGTCTCGCCACGATCGAGGCCGGGCTGGCGTTCATGCGTGAAATTCTGATGCACGACGAACTGGCGACCAGCGCCGCGTTGCGGGGTCAGTCAGGCGAAGTGTTCGCGTCCGACTTCCTGTGGATCACGACGGTGGCCCAAATGGGTATGGGCTTCATTCTGCCCTTTGCGCTCACCTTCGTCGCCATCCCGCTGGAATCCTTTGTCGCAGCCACTCGGACCGTTCTCGGCCTGGTGCTTCAAGGCTTCCTCAAGGCGCTTGCCGTCTGCCTAAGAGTGCTCGGTAGCGTGTTCTTCCATATCGGCAACGTGCTCATCGAACTCTACGACCTCGTGGTCTCCCTGCCGCTTTGGCTGGAGCGGATAATCAAGGCAAACAGCGGTTCCGCCCGCAAGGGGTCAAAGAGTGCCCCCGCAAGAGAGGTATTTTAAAATGAAACGGATAATTTCCTTTGTCGCACTGCTTGCCGTACTCGGCTTGGCCGGCTGCGGTGAGCCCCAGCCCACATCCCGGGGCGTGTACATGTTGATGGACACGTCGGGTACCTACACCAAGGAGCTGAAGAAGGCGCAGGACATCATCAATGCCATTCTGACCAAGCTCGACACCGGCGACACCTTCGCCGTAGCCAGGATCGATACCGGGAGCTTCAGCGAGAAAGACATCCTCGCCAAGGTAACCTTCGACGATCGCCCGAGCATGGCGAACCAGGAGAAGCGGCGTTTCCGGGACACCATCCATCGCTACGTCAAGACCGTGCGCCCGTCCCGCTATACCGATATTACCGGTGGCCTGTTGCAGGCGTCCGAATTCCTCAACGAGAAAAACACGGGCGCGAAGACGATCCTGATCTTCTCCGACCTCGACGAGGATCTGAAAAAGGGACATATCCGGGACATTGCCCTGGCGCTTGACGGGTTCGAAGTCGTCGCCCTTAACGTGACGAAATTGAACAAGGATATCGTCGACCCGCGGATCTATCTGGAACGCCTCGCCAGGTGGCAGTCCAAGGTCGAATCGGGTGGCGGTAAGTGGAAAGTCATCAACGATATTGACCGGCTGGAGCAGATCATTCTGAACTAGCTTCTAAATTAATACCGTTATGGGGCGGCTCCGCTACGTGGGGCCGCCCTATTCGTTTGGCATGGTTTCAGTCGCCGATGCCTGCCATCGCCAAGTGCATAGAACCCTGAAATTCCGGGATTTTAACGATAGATAAATGAATACCGATGTACTTCTTACCTAGGCAATTTCTTCACCCGCATCGGGTCTGGGTGGGAGGCGTATGGAAGACATCTTAAGGGGCATGTTCGGCTTACTTGCCTTCGTGGGCATCGCTTGGATGCTCTCGGAAACCAAGATCCAATTCCCCGTATTTCAGCAGGCCAGGCTTGTCGCCGTCGGATTGGGATTCCAAATTGGCGTCGCTATCTTCCTTCTGAAACTCTTTCCCTACACCAAGGAAGTCTTCCTTGTCCTCAACAGCGTCGTCTGGGCGTTGCAGGACGCAACCGCGGCCGGGACGACCTTCGTGTTCGGCTTCCTCGGTGGTGGCGACCTGCCCTTCAAGGCCACGAAAATGGGTGCGACCTACGTCTTTGCGTTCCGTGTCCTGCCCCTGGTTATCGTCATGAGCGCGCTCTCCGCCGTCTTGTTCCATTGGCGGGTCCTACCGCTGCTTGTACGCGGCTTCGCCTGGATGCTCCGCAAATCCTTCGGCGTCGGCGGTCCGCTCGCCGTCGCGGCCGGCGCCAACGTCTTCCTTGGCATGGTCGAGGCGCCGCTCCTGATCCGACCCTATCTCAGCCGGCTCAGCCGCAGCGAACTCTTCGCCGTCATGACGTGTGGAATGGCCACGATCGCCGGCACTGTAATGCTCCTATTCGCAACAATTATCGAACCGGTTGTGCCCGACGCCATAGGGCAGCTCCTGGCGGCATCGGTCATCAGTCTTCCCGCAGCCCTTCTGGTTGCGCGCCTGATGGTGCCGGAAACCGACGAGCCGACCGGCGAAGACATCCCCCTCAGCAGTATCGACGTGACCGATGCCAAAG
>CAYYBI010000116.1:0-2644 GCA_964469835.1 uncultured Rhodospirillaceae bacterium | reverse complement strand
ACATCGGCTGCGGTGGCGGCTTGCTGACCGAGCCCATGGCCCGGCTCGGTGCGACGGTCACGGGCATCGACGCCACCGAACGAAATGTCGAGATCGCGCGAAGCCATGCGCAGCAAATGCAGCTCCCGATCGACTATCGCTTCACCACCGCCGCCGATCTGGCGGAGACCGGCGCCCGGTTCGATGTGGTCCTCACCATGGAAGTGATCGAGCATGTGACCGATCCGGCGTCATTCATCGCCGATTGCGCCCGGCTGGTGCGGCCCGGCGGGCTGATGTTTCTGGCGACGCTCAACCGCACCGCCAAGGCCTATCTGATGGCCATCGCGGGCGCCGAATACGTGCTCGGCTGGTTACCGAAGGGAACGCATGATTGGCGCCGTTTCGTCAAACCGTCCGAAATGGCGGCGGCGTTGCGCGACGCCGGCATGCATCTCGACGAGCTGTGCGGCGTCGTCTACGACCCGCTGAAGGACCGCTGGCGGCTGAAGCAACGCGATCTCGCCGTTAACTACATCGCGCTCGCGCATAAGGCCGACGCGGCCTGAACCTGTGCCGGCGCCTTCAGGTCGGGATGCACCATGACCGCTGCGCATGTTCCGCGGTCGCAATATCGAGCACAACACCGTTCGGGTCGCGATATTTGCGCTCATGCTTGGGGCCCTGGCCGACGTTCTTGACCTGACCGTGATAGCTGCCACCCGCCTCTTCGACCGTCGCGCACGCATCCTCCATGTCATCGATCAGAAAACCGAGATGGTGGATTCCATGAAAATCCGACCCGCGCTCATCCGGCGCATTGTCATTCGATTTCAAATGCAAGATCGCCAGGCTGACAACCCCATCCGACAGCATGACCGCGACTTTCGACTGGCGCACACGCTCCATCCCGAAGGCTTTCTCATAGAACTGCGCCGCCTCTTCCAGATTTGGGACGCTCAATGCGATATGCCGCAGTTTACCCATGATGGTCGTTCTCCCTAGTATGAGTGGATTGAGCATTCTCGCAGAGTGCTGCGAATTGCTCCAGGGCTGCGGCGGAACCCAACACCGGACGCGTCGAGCGATGTGCTGGAAAGTATTGCCCGCGCCACCCTGATCGAACTATTCGAAACACGCTTTGGCCTGCAGGCAGTACAGCAAACCATGGACCGCACGGAAATCTATGCCGCCGATGAAGCTGTCTTTTGCGGCACCCTCGCGGAAGTGACTCCGATCCTCAGCCTGGATGGACTGCCGGTCGGCGACGGTAAGGTCGGTCCGCTGACAAGGGCGCTGCAGGAGGCGTATCGCGGCCTGGTGCACGGCTATGTCGACGACCGCCCGGAATGGCGTACGCCGGTGTACGGCTGAGCAGGCGCCGGCCAAACGATCCCGCGCCGGCAGGTCGCCGGACGGCCTTGCATCCGTAATTTCGGGATTAAATTGGCCTAGCTATCGGTTTTCGGCAATACCGGGATCGTACCGAACTCGACACCTTCTTCAATCAGCTCGCGCGCCTCACTCTCGGTGGCTTCTCCGAAAATGTTGCGCTGATCGGTTTCCTTGTAATGAATCTTGCGCGCTTCCTCGGCGAAACGATCGCCGACATAGTCGCAATTTTTCTCGACCTCTTTCCGCAGGGCGCCCAGCGCCGCGCGGACCGCCGCGGGGTCGGGTCCGGACCGCGCCGTGCCCTTCGCGATGTTCGGCGCCATCGGCGCCTTGGCGGTCTTCACGTCGCCACAAACCGGACATGCGACCTTGCCCTGCCGGGATTGGCGATCGTAGGTCTTGCTGTCCTTGAACCATGCTTCGAACACATGATCCTTGGCGCATCGAAGATTGAATGAAATCATACAGCCTAATATCCACATTCAACCGGGGTGTTCAATTCCTACATCGGATAGATGGGACGGATCGGCACCTTACGCAAGAACATCCGCAAAGCGCTAATATCGGGGCCCGATGCCTAAACAGCGCCGGCATAACGCCAATTCCGAAGCCGCGCCATGGATTCGCCGTTTCGCTTCGCGGATTTCCGACGGCGGCCAAATCCTTGACCTCGCCTGCGGCAATGGCCGAAATGGCCGATATTTTCTAGATCGCGGCCATCCGGTGACCTTCGTCGACATCGAAACGGCGGCAGTCCAGGATTTGACGCCGCACGACCGTGCCGAAATCATCGCGGCGGACTTGGAAGAACCTGCCGGATGGCCCTTCGCGGAACGCCGCTTTGCCGCCATCCTGGTCGTCAACTACCTGTGGCGGCCAATCATGGGAAATATCCTGAGCGCACTCGGGCCCGGCGGCGTTTTGTTGTACGAAACTTTCGCCGCCGGCAATGAGGCGTTTGGCCGGCCCCGCAACCCCGATTTCCTGCTCCGTCCGGGAGAACTGCTGGAAGCGGCGCGTGCCCGGCTCGACGTTATCGCCTATGAGCAACGCCTGACCGATAGACCGGCAGTGATGCAGCGCCTCGCCGCCATCCGGCGCTAGGCGACCGTGGGCGTCACCCGACGGTCGCCCGCAAAGCCTCGGCCAGCGGCGGCTCGACCGACCGGTCATGGGTCAGCGCCGGTATCATTTGCCGCGCCTTGTCGACCAGCGAAAAATCGAGATCGGCCAGCGTCACCCCCGGGGACTCGCCGCCATCGCCAAGCAC
>CAYYBI010000115.1:0-3186 GCA_964469835.1 uncultured Rhodospirillaceae bacterium | reverse complement strand
GGTTCATTGGTCACCACCAGGAAGGGCGCGATCACACTGGGCGGCGACTCGGTGATCAACCTTGGCGCCGAGTCCTTCAGCGGCTCGATGGCCGCCGTGCGAGTCCACACTGAAGCAATGAATCGGAGCGACATCAGACATAACTACGCCGGCGGCGTGGCCCTCGGAAGTTATCTCTTCTACCCCATCAGCAAGAAGACCCTCAAGAGTGAAAAGGACGCTGAGTTCTGGGGCGACCCGATGCAAAACGACAAGCTCAGCTGGCATGAGTCGGCGCACTTTCGCTCCATGTGGTTTGAATCCGCGAATCCCAAGCCTGATGACGATATCGCAACGCGTGTCAAAACCAAGCAGTTGCCGGAGCTCGAGGCGGTCTACACGTATCTGAACGAGCGCTCCGGAAAGCATCTGCCGTTGGTTTCGAACGACGAGGCCAAGCGAGGCGATGGCCGGAAATACAAATGGATCGTCGGTAATGGCTGGGGCGGCAGCTGGAGTGGTTGGTGTCCCGATCTGGCTCTGGGTTTCGGCCTTACCTACACAGGGCATTGCAATCCGCACGAATATATTCATGGCACCGATAGTCATCAGATGGGTAAGATCACCGGCCAGTGGTGGGAGACTCACGCGAACTTCCAGCCCTCCTGGTTGGGTAAGCCTCAAGCCAATCCAGTTACAAACTGTCCGAAACATGCGCATGTCTATCCGACGACCGGTGGGAACTACTACCACTCCTATCTGATCTTCGATCATCTCCTGGAAACCCCGGAGTTTGGCGGTCTTTTTGTCACGCGGCTCTGGAACCGCGGGCCGAAATCCGGCAAGGATGGGACCACTTTCCCCCCGAAGGGGATGGCGGAAATGGATCCGAGTCCCGAGAGTTCCTTTAACGAAGAGTGGGTCAAGATGGCCGCGCGCAACATTACCTGGGACTACCCAAGGCATCCGGAATACGCGTCGGTCTATTCCGGTCTGAAATACATGACTCGCAAGCACTATACCTTACTCGAAAAGGTCCCTTATCGATCCGACGGTTGGTATGAGCCGCCGAAGTGGCGCACCCCCCAACAGCATGGCTACAACATCGCGCCGCTGGAAGTGAAGGTTGGAACCGTGACCGCCGATATCGATGGTTTCATCGATGAGGCCCGCGGGTCGGACTGGACGGCGATGTTCGTCGCTGTCGATGGCGGAGTCCCTCGCTATGGCGATATCTTTACCGCGGCGGAGCAGGGCCGTTTCAAGGTGCGTGCCGATGACGATGAACTCTATCTGGTCGTTGTCGCCACGCCGACAAGCATCCTGGCCATGGGGATATTTGGCAACGAGCCGCTCACCGACTATCGCCTCGCTCCGAAGGACCGTTTTCCTTACCGGGTTCAACTCGGCGGGACCACACCCAAGGCGAGTCTCTGGAGGCCGGCGGCGGCGAATAAGGGCAAAGTCGATCCGACAGCTTATGTCGCGCCGACCGCTTACATTGCCTCTGGCGCGAAAGTGCTTGGCCATGCACGGGTTGAAGGCTACGCGCAGGTTTACGGCACGGTTCAAGACAACGCAATCGTCTCAGGCCATGCCTATATCGAGTCGAACGCGGTAGTCAAAGACAATGCTCAGGTTCGGGATTACGCGATCATCAGAAATGGCGCAATTATTTCCGGCGACGCCCGGGTCCTTGAACACGCCGACATCCATGGTGCAATGATCTACGATTTTGGCGTCTGCAAAGGGAACGCCGAAGTCAGCGGTCCGGTGCATGGCAACGCGATCGTTGACGGCAACTACATCAAGAACGGCGACCGGGACAAAGGGTACTGGAGGCTGTGGAGCTGGGGCGATGGGCAATATACTGGTGAACTCGATGAAGACTTCGCCGGCCTTTTTCTGGAATATCAATTTGAAAAGAAGAATGGCTATCGCGTCTGGGATACTCACGGCATCACCTGGGCCAGGTTGATTAATGGCGCTTCTTACGCGGCCGACCACGATGGATCTGTGTTGGAACTGAATGGCAAGGATCAATTCGTCGACCTGCACACCAGCGTGGCCGTGGCGGCGAATGATGTCTCATATGTGGTGGATGTCAAATGGGACGGCGGCGCGAAGGGCCAGCGCATGTTTGAGTTCTCGAATCCCAACGGTAACGTCTGCTGGCTTTCCCCGAGCGACGGCCAAGGCAAACTCTCCTTTGGGATCACCATCGCCGGCGATACGCAGGTGGTCCGAGCCGAGAGACCCCTTCCGGCCGGTCAGTGGAAAACTGTTACGGTGATGTCCTACGCCGATACGGCCGTTCTTCTTGTAGACGGCATCGAGTGGGGCCGTGATGAGAAGTTCACGCACGATATCAAGAACGTGAATGGCGTCGCGTGTTATCTCGGGCGTGGCGCGTCGGGAGGATACTTTGACGGCCGCATGGACAATTTCACGGTTTGGTCCAGATCCCTGAGCGATACGATTCCGCCTCAACCCGACCCGGCTGAGTTCGCCCTCGAACCGATTGGGGTAACGGAAACCGAAGTCGCCATGTTTTCCCGGCAGGGATCCGATCCGGGCGGCAATGTGGAATACCTCTTTGAAGAAACCTCCGGCGGCGCTGGCGCGGATGACAGCGGTTGGCAATCAAGCCTTCGCTATTGGGATGCGGACCTTGCGCCCGGCGCCTCTGAACTCGTTTACCGCGTCACCATGCGCGACGGTTCGGGTAACACGACCGACGCATCCGCCCCCATCCGGCTGACCCGCCGGAGTTTCCCGGTATATCCCCAGGCGAACAACGCAACCGGTTTGGCCGTTATTGAGGCGGAAGATTGCGCGCGATCAAGCACCGGCATCAAAGGGGGGAAATGGGCGATGAACACTAGCGCTAAAGGCTACCTCGGTTCGGGCGCCATGATGGCCTCCGCGGGCGGTCGAAGCTATGGGAAGGACTATGATGTCAGCTCTCCGCGGATGGATTATCTCATCGACTTTGCCAAGACCGGCAACCACTGGGTCTGGGTCCGCGCTTCCGGCGGCAGTCCCAACGACGACTCATACCATCTCGGATTAGACATGCATGCCGACGACTGGGGAAAATACCAGGCTTGGGGAACCTGGAACATCTACCACTGGATGAGGAAAGGTCCCTTCAGCATTGACAAGGCCGGGGTGCATACCATCAATCTCTGGATGCGGGAAGACGGC
>CAYYBI010000114.1:0-11071 GCA_964469835.1 uncultured Rhodospirillaceae bacterium | reverse complement strand
GACCGGCCGCAAGAAGCTGGTGCGGTTCCTGGGTCATTTTCACGGCTGGAACGATCACGTCGCCTTCGGCGTCGGCGATCATTTCGACGGCAGCCCGTCGGTCGGCGTGCTGGACGGGATCGCCAAGAACGTCGTCCTGGCGCCGCCGGACGATATCGAGGAGACGCGGCGTATCCTCACCAGCGACGACGACATCGCCGCGGTGATCCTGGAGCCGACGGGCTCCGGGTTCGGTCAGGTGCCCATGGCGGCGAATTTCGTAAAGGAGCTGCGGCGTATCACCGAGGAGCAGGGCATCCTGCTGATTTTCGACGAAGTGGTGGCCGGATTCCGGGCACACAAGGGCGGCGCGCAGGCGCATTTCGGCCTGATGCCGGATCTGGCCAGCCTCGCCAAGATTCTCGCCGGCGGGTTGCCGGGCGGCGCGGTATGCGGCCGCAAGGATCTGCTCGACCTGCTCGACTTCGAGGAGACGGCGAAACAGGGTATCGAGAAGATCGGCCACCAGGGCACCTTCAACGCCAACCCGCTGTCCTCGGCCGCCGGCGTGGCGACGCTGGAGATTGTCGAGAGCACCGATGCGACCGACAAGGCGATCGCACAGGCCCGTAAGCTGCGCGAGCAGGTCAACCGGGTGTTCGCGGCGGAGGGTGTGCCCTGGGCCGCCTATGGCCAGTTCTCGGAGATTCACTTCTTCACCAACGCGCCGGGGCTGGACATCGATCCGATGAATTTCGACCTGTTCGGAATGGAGCGGGACCATTTCAACGGCGACAAGGCGCTGACCACCCGGTTCCGGCTCGGCCTGATGGTCAACGGCATCGACATCAACGGCAAGCTCGCGGGCAAGGTCTCCGTCATGCACAGCGACGAGGATATCGAGAAGGCCGCCGAGGCGGTGCGCGGCGCGGTGCATATGCTGAAGGAAGAAAACATTCTGTAAGCGCGCGATGGGGACTTCGGCAGGACATTCGCGTTTTTCCACCGATGTCATTCCCGCGAAGGCGGGAAGCTAAATCTATCGATGCTGCATGGATTCCGGATCGGCACGCCACGCCGTCCGGAATGACGAGGTTTGATGTTTCACGGCGGCCTTCGTTGAGGCCACTCGAATAGCGCCGGGGCGGATTCACCGGGTACGGTGCATATAACAGGAGCACACATGACGACGGAGAATAGCGCGGCCCTGCCGCTTGCCGGGGTGCGGGTGGTCGAGTTTTGCCAGACCATCATGGGACCGACCTGCGGCCTGGTGCTGGGCGATCTGGGAGCGGATGTCATCAAGGTCGAGCCCGCGCCGGACGGCGACAAGACGCGGCGGCTGCACGGTTTCGCCGCCGGGTTCTTTTCCAGCTTCAACCGAAACAAGCGCAGCGTCGCGATCGACCTGAAAACGCCGGAAGGGCTGGCCGTCGCGCATAAGCTGATCGCCGGGGCGGACGCGCTGACCGAGAATTACGCGCCGGGCACAATGGACCGGCTCGGCTGCGGCTATGAGGCGATGTCAAAGCTGAATCCCGGCCTCGTCTATTGTTCGCTCAAGGGTTTCCTCAGCGGGCCGTATGAGGACCGCCCGGCGCTCGACGAGGTGGTGCAGTTCATGGCCGGGCTCGCCTATATGACCGGCCCGCCGGGCCAGCCGCTGCGCGCCGGCGCGTCGATCATCGATATCCTCGGCGGGACCTTCGGCGCGCTTGGGATCATGGCGGCGTTGCGCGACCGCGAGCGCACCGGCAAAGGGCAGTTCGTCAAAAGCGCGCTGTTCGAGTCCACCGCCTTCCTGATGATGCAGCACATGGCGGGAGAGGTCATCACGGGCCAGGAAGTGCCGCCGATGCCGGCGCGCTGGGGCGCCTGGGCGATTTACGAGGTGTTCGAGACGTCGGACAAGGACCAGATCTTCATCGGCCTCACCAGCGACAATCATTGGCGTCGCTTTTGCGAGCATTTCGGGCGGCAGGACCTGCTCGACGACCCGACGCTCAAAACCAACGAGGACCGGGTGAAGGCGCGCGACCGAATAAAACCCCTGGTGCGGGAGATCTTCGGCCGACATACCAAGGCCGAGCTGACCGAGATTTGCGAGAAGATCGAGGTGCCCTTCGCGCCGGTGGCGCAGACCAAGGACCTGTTCGACGACCCGCAACTCAACGCCAACGGGCGGATGCTTGAGACGATCATGTCGAACGGCGTCAAGACCCGGCTGCCTCGGCTGCCGGTCGAAATCGGCGAGCACGACCTCGGCATGCGCATCCAGCCGCCCACGGTCGGCCAGCACACCCGCGCGGTGCTGAGCGAAGCGGGGATCGGCGCGGACGAATTGGACGCGCTGGAAGCGAAAGGCGTGATCGTCGGACCGAAGGCGGCGGAGTAGGATAGGGGCCTATAACCTTCCTAACCGAAACGGCGTCGCATCGATTGACGGTTCCCTTCCGGCGATCATGTCGGTGATCAGCTTGCCGGTCATCGGCGAGCCCGACAGTCCCGTGTGGCCGTGGCCGAAGGCGTAGAACACGTTGTCATACCGGCTTGCCCGGTCGATCACGGGCAGCGAGTCCGGCGTCGAGGGGCGGCGGCCCATCCATTCGCGGGCGTCCGTGTCCTGCAGGCCGGGGAAGTAATCCTTGGCGTGGCGGAACAGCAGGCGGGAACGCCGGTAATCGGGCGCGGCCTCGCGGCCGGCGAATTCGGCGGTGCCGGCGAGCCGGAAGCCGTTTTCCATGGGCGTCATGGTGAATTTACGGTCGCCGGCGGACAGGCTGATGCGCGGCATCACGCCGGGGTCGGGCAGTTCCAGATGGTAGCCGCGTTCGGCCTCGAGCGGAATCGCGTCGCCCAACTGTTTCGCCAGCGGCTGCGACCAGGCGCCCGCGCTGATGACGATGGCGGCGTTGGCGCCGACCGGTTCCGTGCCCGTATCGGTAACCAGCGCACTGACCGCGCCGTCCTTGGTTTCGAATTCCTGCAGCACACCCTGCCGGATGGTTCCGCCTTCGGCCACGAATCGGTCGGCGATCGTGATGACCAGCCGGTTCGGGTTCACCGTATGGCCGTTGTCGGGAAAGAACAGCGCATGCCGCACGATCGGGCTCAGTTCCGGCACCATCTGGCGCAGCGCCGCGATGTCCAGTTCCTCGACGGTGGCGCCGGCTTCGCGCCGCACCTTGTTGATGCCCCGGGCGACCTCGAAGCTGGCGTCGCTCTCGAACACCTGGAGCTGGCCCAGGCGCTTGATGACCGTCGAGGTATCGATCATCGAGTCATAGAGAGTGAAGGCCTCCGCATGCAGCGCGCACAGCGCCCGGACGCCGTTGTCGTAGACATCCGGGTCCGCGGCCTTGGCGAAACGCCAGAACCAGGGCAGGGCGCGCGGCAGATACCCCCAGCGGACCCGCAACGGGCTTTCCGCGTCGAACATCCAGGCGGCGGCCTTGCGGATCACATCGCGGCTTGCCAGTGGCGCCGAGGTGCTCGGGCTGATCAGGCCGGCATTGCCGAACGAGCAGCCCTCGCCGGGACCGTCCCGGTCGAGCACGGTTACCCGGTGGCCGTCGCGCAGCAGCTGGAGGGCGCAGCACATGCCGGCGATGCCGGCCCCGATCACGGTGATGTCGCGGGCTTCGGTCATGATCCTCTGTCCGTCGGTGTGCCGCCGGTTGCCTTGACCGGGGCCGTGCCTGTACCGTAAGGCGACGTAATTCCCAACAAGAAGTAAATCATGAGCAGCGCCCTTTTCTCGCCGATCGACCTGCGTGGTCTCTCGCTCCCCAACCGTATCGTTGTGTCGCCGATGTGCCAATACAGCGCTCTGGACGGTAACGCCACGGATTGGCATCTCATGCATCTCGGACAGCTTGCGGTTTCGGGCAGCGCCCTGGTCATCGTGGAGGCCACGGCGGTCGAGCCGCGCGGCCGTATCACGCCGAACTGCCTCGGCCTCTATTCCGACGAGAACGAAGCGGCACTGGCGCAAATCCTGGATTTCTGCCGGCGCCATGGCGATGCGAAGATGGGCATTCAACTGGGGCATGCGGGACGCAAGGCATCGTCGCACACGCCGGCGGACGGGCGGCATCCCCTGGCGGAAAAAGAGGGCGCGTGGGAAACGGTGGCCCCGTCACCACTGTCGACCAGCGCGCGGCGGCCGGCCCCGCACGCGTTGACGCCGGACGAGTTGGAGATGATGGCCAATGCCTTCATCATGGCGACGATTCGCGCCGAACGGCTCGGCTTCGATCTGATCGAGTTGCACATGGCGCATGGTTACCTGTTGCATGAATTCCTGTCGCCGGTGAGCAACCAGCGCGACGACGACTATGGCGGCAGCATCGAAAACCGCATGCGCTTCCCGCTCGAGGTGTTCGACGCGGTGCGGGGGGCATGGCCGGAAGAGAAGCCGCTGGGCGTGCGGATTTCCGCGTCCGATTGGGTTGCCGGCGGCTGGGAGATCGGCGATTCGATCGAACTGGCGAATCACTTGCGCGAGCGCGGGTGCGACTATATCTGCGCATCGAGCGGCGGCGTCTCGAACGATCAGAAGATCGCGCTGGGGCCGGGCTATCAGGTGCCGTTCGCCGCGTCGATCCGGCGCAACGCTCATATCGACACCATGGCGGTCGGCATGATTCTGGATCCGTATCACGCGGAGGCGCTGGTGGCCGATGGTGAGGCCGACATGATCGCGCTCGCGCGCGGGATGCTCTACGATCCGCGCTGGGCCTGGCGTGCGGCCGAGGCGCTCGGAGCGGATGCCGCCTATCCGGTGCAGTACGAACGGAGCCGGCCATCGGCCTGGCCGGAGGTTTTTAGCCGCGACAAGGCGGCGGAATAACCGGTCCCGCGCCGGGCGTGCAGTGGGACCCTATTAGGAGGGACGCGTGATGGCGAAAGCCTTGCATGACCTTGCGGCGCATGAGGCTGCGGCCAAAATTGAAGCCGGTGAAACGACCAGCGAAGCGTTGGTCGCGGCATGCCTGGATCGGATCGCACAGATCGACGGCGACATCGAGGCGTGGGCCTATCTCGATCCGGAATTGGCGCTGGCGCAAGCACGGGCGCTCGACAGCGGGCCGCGCCGTGGTCCGATCCACGGCGTACCCTTCGCGCTCAAGGATATTATCGATACGGTGGATATGCCGACCGGCCATGGCTCGCCGATATACGAAGGTAATCGCGTCGCCTGGGACGCGTCCTGCGTCGCCGCCTGTCGGGCGGCGGGGGGCGTGGTGCTGGGAAAAACAGTCTCGACGGAGTTCGCTCACCGGCACCCCGGAAAGACGCGGAACCCGCATAATCCGGAGCACACACCGGGCGGCTCGTCGAGCGGGTCGGCCGCCGCGGTTAGCGCGCATATGGTGCCGGTCGCCTTCGGGACGCAGACCACGGGATCGATCATTCGGCCGGCCGCCTATTGCGGCGCGGTGGGCTACAAGCCGAGTTATGCCGATTTCAACGTTACCGGCGTACGAGACAACGTGCCGTCTTTCGACACGCTGGGGCTGATTAGCCGGGACGTGGACGATCTCGCCCTGTTCCGGAACGTGGTCATGGCATTGCCGGTGGAGCCGCTCCGTCCGGTCGCGGTCGCAGACCTCAAGATCGGCCTCTGCAGGACGGTAAATTGGGATAAGGCGGATGATGCGACCCACGCGCTGATCGAGCAAACCGCATCCGGCCTGTCCGCGGCCGGCGCCGCTGTTTCGGATTTCACCATGCCGGATGGAGAAGCGGGGCTTGGCGACCTGATACTCAAAGTATCCGGCTTCGAATTCGCGCGCGTGATGATGCATGAGCGGATATGCCACGCGGATCAATTGAGCCGCGCGCTGCTGGACGGGCGCGTGGCCGATGGTATCGCGTGTACCTATGAAGACTATCGTGCCGCGGAGCGGCGCATCGTCGCCTACCGTCGCGCGATGGACGCCGCGATGGAAGGCTTCGATCTACTATTGACTCCGAGCGCACCGGGAGAAGCGCCGCACGGCATCACCAAGACCGGGGAGGCGGTCTTCAACGGCGGATGGACGACACTGCATTTGCCGGCAGTTACGTTGCCGGCCGGCATCGGGCCGTTGGGGCTGCCGCTTGGCATACAGCTCATCGGTCAACGGCATCGGGACCGGAACTTTCTGGACGCTGCCAAAGCGGTCGCGGGGTATTTATCCTTCGCTGCTTGATCATGGCGGTGAGGGTCTCATCTTAATTGCAAGATCAATTGTCGCTTTTGGAGGATGTCCATGCGTTGGTTTCGAATTTTTTTGATACCGGCTCTTCTGATGCCGTTGATGCTGCCGGCATCGTTTTCCTGGGCCGAGACCGAGGCGACCGAGGATGAGATCGACGAGCGATTGGAGCAAGTGCGTAACGAGGGACAGGCGGTTCGGCGCGAGGCAGGGAAAATTGATCGAAAAACGCGAAAAATAGAAATGCGCGAGGGTACCCTGCGAGAGGACCTGCGGGTTGGCCATCCTTTCCGCTCGCGCCGGGAGCTGCGCAACGACCTTCGCACCAACGAAAGCAAGGGCCGGTGGTACAAAAAGGAGAGTCTCCAGAGCGATTTTACAATCAGACGTAATCAGCGGAATCTGCGGCGTCTTCAGCGAAGTCGGCCACGTGGTTAACTTGGTATTTTTTAGTGCACGAATACTGGTGCTTTCAGAAGAATTAATGGTAAAAATTTGAAAATAATAAAAATATTTATTGAAATTGTTGAAAAATTACTAATATTATTTTTTCAAATATTAGAATACAAATAAATAAAACTAGAATAATTAAGCCCGGTATGCTAATAAAAG
This sequence comes from uncultured Rhodospirillaceae bacterium, assembly GCA_964469835.1. Classification (GTDB taxonomy): domain Bacteria; phylum Pseudomonadota; class Alphaproteobacteria; order UBA8366; family UBA8366; genus JAOTYV01. The sequence continues at coordinate 4,277 of CAYYBI010000114.1, read as the reverse complement.
GCTGGGGGAGGGGCGTGTTGATTGAAACGCGCCCATGGATATTACACAGATCTACCTGATTGGCGGGACCGCGTTGTTTCGCCATGGATTGCGCAGCTACCTGCCGGAAGAGTTTTTCCGGGTGGGCGGCGAGTTCGATTCGGTCGCCGATTGCCTGGCGCAAGCGGATGACGCGAACCCTCCCGACATCGTAATCGTTATCGGAAGCGCGCCGGAATCGATATCCGGCAATGCAATACGGGATATTCGCGGGGTCTTTGTGCTCGCGCGGGTGTTGGTATTGGCGCCGGTGTTGTCGGTCGAGGAGTTTAGCGATTGCCTCGCCGGTGGGGCGAGCGGTTATCTCCTCAGTTCGATCGGTCCGGCTGCATTTGGACATTCACTGAAATTGATCGAACTCGGTGAGAAGGTGTTCGCATCCGATTTGTCGCGTACCTGGGCGGTCGGGCAGTTGCCGCGCGTTGTATCCAAGCCGCCAATCAACGATTTGACCGATCGTGAACTGGATATCTTGCGATGCCTTGCGGTCGGCTCGTCCAACAAGGTCATTGCCCGTCAACTGGAAATCGCCGAAGCCACGGTGAAGATCCATGTAAAATCGCTACTGCGGAAAATCGACGTGCGGAACCGCACGCAAGCGGCGTTGTGGGCCATCGAAACCGGTATGGCGTCCTTGCCTAGATCCGACGAGCACCAGTAACCGATTGGAAGACTATCGTCTGAAAAGCCGTCGATACCCTAAATCGGCGGCTGTTGGCGTGACCGCCCAAAATGGCGGTGTGGCAATATTTCGAAAATTGGTCATGTCTACTCCCGGAATGTTACAAGGAAGCGCTCAATTCTTGTGACGAGAGGGAAGATCGAGCCGCCATGCCGACACCACAATCCGGCGTTTTGCCAGACGCAAACACAGATGCCTTGTTTCTCACGCTCGCCGTTCGATCGGCCGCCGGAGAAACCAAAAATCTTGGCAATCGCATTGCCGCAATTCCAAGCCTTGTGGCGGCGCTGTCCAAGTCGGTGCCAGAGGCGGGTTTGCACGCAGTCGTCGCTGTTGGCGCCGATTGTTGGGATATGGCGTTTCCGGGAACCCGGCCATCCGCGCTCCGTTCATTTCAACAATTTGCGGATGGCGGACGCGTTGCGCCCGCAACGTCCGCGGACATTTTCTTGCACATTCGCAGCGAGCGGCGCGACGTGAATTTCGACATGGCGCGTACGCTTCTTCAGGCTCTTGGCTCAGGCGTGTCCGTTATCGAGGAGATCCCCGGATTTCGGTACCGCGATAGCCGCGATATGATCGGGTTTGTGGATGGCACCGAAAATCCCCAGGGCGACGACCGCGCGGCCGTGGCGTTGGTCGGCGAGGAGGAGCGCGAGTTTGCGGGGGGCAGCTACATATCCATCCAGCGCTACGTACATGATCTTGCCCATTGGGAAGAAGTTCCGGTCGCGGACCAGGAGAAAATTATCGGCCGGACCAAGGCGGATAACATTGAATTCAAGAGCGAGGACAAGGCGCCGACGGCCCATATCAAGCGGGTGTCGATCAAGGAGGACGGCAAATCGCTGGAAATCCTCCGGCATAGCATGCCGTATGGGTCGGTGAGCGAACACGGCCTCTATTTCGTTGCGTATTGCAGCACGCCGGACAATTTCGACAGGATGCTCGAGCGGATGATCGTCGTCGATGCGAACGGCGATTTCGATCATTTGTTGCGGTTCTCGCGCGCCGTCACCGGGGCGTCGTTTTTTGCGCCGTCCCTGGAATTCTTGCGGCGCTACGAAGCCTAAGACGCGCCGTTAGCTGGGCCAGCGCCGGTGCACCCATAGCCACGCTTCCGGCCGTTCGCGGATCCAGGTCTCGAAAGCGGCATTAAGGCGCCGCGGTGCGTCCAGAATGGCGGTGTCGCGGTCGGCGTTACGGTCTATCCGCAATTCTTCGAGGATCACCCGAAACCAGATGCCGCGCAGGCGTTGTACCCGGGCCAGCACGATCGGGCAGTCATAGCGATGCGCCGGCGACGCCGGGACGGTGGTGGTCATTGCGTCGCGGCCAAAGAACGGGAGGGCCACCCCCTTCGTTACTCTTCTGGTCGGCAACCATGCCGATGCAATGGCCCTTGCGAATGGATTTGACGATCTGTTGCATGCCGCGCCGCCCTTTCGGATAACCGAATGTCTGCTCTTGGGGGTAGAGCGGACACGGCGGAGAAGGTATCGAAGTGCTTATCGCGCATTGCGGGCTGGCGCTCCAAACGCAAGAGCCGGCAAAAAACCAACAAAATTAGTGGCCGAAATTTCAAATTTACTTAGGAAATCATTATCTCGGCGGGCGGGTCCCCCGTAACGGGCGGCGCGCAAAATCGCGGAGGTGCCCCCCCCCAGGGCCGGGGGCCGGGGGGCGGCCAGGCGGCGGCGAGCGGCCGGACCGAAACGTAAAGAATCGACGGCGCTGGTAAATCGTCGACGGCCATGTGATCGACCTGGCAGTCGTTTAGCCAGGCGGTCGTGTACGATCTGGCGGCCGGCGGCCTCGAGCAGGTCCAGGCGATGCCACGGTGCGGCTGGACGGCGGCATCATTCGGTGGCGCTATAAGCGGCGATACGGAGGCCATGGGGCGCTTCGGGCACATCCGGTGGAATTTGGCCGGCCCCGTCACGCGCGCTGTGGGTCGCCCAAAATGCAAACGATCGGCTCTTCCGCGAAAAGACATTTCGCACGGTATCGACGGCGACAATCCATGGGTCGAGATTCGGATCAAACCGCGGCGGCAACAAACCGTTTCCTGTCGGAAATGGCAGCCAGGCGCGCTGCGCATTATGCCAAGCTGAACCCGAATTTCCACATGGGTTGGTATCGCCGGCTAATGGCCGTGTACCGGCACGCAATCTCAATTAATAACCAAGCCTGATCGGAGGCGGTGCCGCACTTCGAATTAATCCAAATTGAAGCGGCCTGGTGACGGTTTCGGCGGGGATTCGATTTCTTCGCCGGTGACCAAGTTCATGCCGCCAACCGGCTCAAAATTCGTGCTGCTTTGCGTGGCGGTCATTGGCGCCATCGCCTGATCGACGCCATATAGGTCGGTATCCGTGGTGGCGTAGGAAGTGGCCCACACCATCGATGCGGTGCAGATGCTGACCGCTGGAACCGTGATCCATTTTGCGGGTGTTTTTGTAGGGATAGAGATGGGGTTGCGTCGCTAATTTTCACGGTTCGCCGCCTCCGCGCGGCCACGATAAACTGGCACTTTGGTTCGTTCGGCATATCGGCTCATCAGGCAGCCCTCCCCACTGTGCCCACTTCTGTGCCGCCACAGTCCGCGTTTCGTTCCTCAATTTTCGTGGTTTTCGCCCGGTAGCCCGCAGAAAACTGCTAATTACCGCTTATACACCGCGGACTGAAAATCCGCGTGTCGGCTGTTCGAATCAGCCCCTGGGCACCAATTAACTCAGAATTTTAGTGGTTTTGACTTGGTTCTGTCGTTGCGGGAGTGTGTAATTGTTGTGTAACCGTGACCATTTAGCAGGTCCAGTTTGCGGCCTTTAGGCACGGTGATCTGATCTCAAAGGCACTGATGGGGTACAAACTGCTTCGATTGGGTCTGACAGCGCCCTAAAATTCGATCCCCAGGACAATCGATTTCCGGGAATTTCGGTGCTGAAATAAAAAAATGCCGGGCCAGAGGGTCATTGGCCCGGCAGAGCAGTTTGATTTGGCGTCTAAATTAGCTGCTCTCCGGCAATAAACATCCCTATTGGGATCTCCAGATTGAGACTGATTGAGACCTCGTTACGCTAGAGCGTTGCTCACGATTGCGACAAATTAAATTAGGTGGAGGTTGACGCGAATAGGGTCTGTGTGGGTGTAAGCCAATTGGGTGTGAATGTTGTTTGTAACGGCCCATCCGATAATTCGTACGCTGGCTTCGGTTCGACGCATAGTGCGCGGCGCTTTGGGAGTGCGACTTTTTAGCTTCAGATTCAATGAATTGACAAGATGGAGCAATCGGAGCGGACTCTTCCCTTTGTTGTTAATCCGATTACGACATTGCAGGTCATTGTCTCAACCCATCACAATCCGGCCATGCGCAAAATATCATTCTTATTTTTTGTCCTGCTATTTTCCAATGTGTCCGCATTTGCGAATTACGAGGAGGCTGCGAACGCCTACAATTTGGGCGATTATGCGGCCGCGATGCGAGAATGGCACGCTCTTGCTGAAAAGGGCGACGCGAAAGCCCAATTTAACTACGGCTTTATGCATCATGCCG
>CAYYBI010000113.1:0-23760 GCA_964469835.1 uncultured Rhodospirillaceae bacterium | reverse complement strand
GGCGCCGCGGCGGTCGAGCGGCTATCGCCGTATGACATTGTCGTCACGGCACGTGAAGAAACCTCTTTCGACCGCGCCCTTGTGGAGCAATTGCCGAATTTAAAATTGCTGGTTACCCATGGCGCGCGCAACGCGGCGCTGGACATGGCGGCCCTGGCCGAACGCGGTGTCACGGTTTGCGGGACCGGCTATGGCTATCCGATGGCGACGGTGGAGCTGACCTGGGCGTTGATCCTCGGGCTCGCGAAACATCTGCCGGCGGAGGATCGTGGCGTCCGCGATGGGCACTGGGGCATAGACTTGCCGCGCGGTCTGACCGGCAAGACGCTGGGTGTGTTGGGATTGGGCAAACTCGGCGGCGGCGTTGCCCGGGTCGGGCGTGCCTTCGACATGGAAGTCATCGCCTGGAGCGAGAATTTGACCGAGGCGCGCTGCGCCGAGCTTGACGTTACGCGGGTGGATAAGGACACGCTGTTCGCCCGTTCAGACATTCTGAGCGTCCATCTCATATTGAGCGGCCGGACGCGCGGTCTGGTCTCGGCGCGTGCGATCGGCCTGATGAAACCCTCGGCGTACCTGATCAACACCGCGCGGGGGCCGATCGTCGACGAGGCGGCGCTGATCGCCGCACTGGAATCGGGCGCGATCGCGGGCGCCGGGCTGGACGTTTATGATCAGGAGCCACTGCCGGCCGACCACCCGCTGCGCCGCCTGCCGAACACCGTGGTGGCCCCGCATATCGGCGGCCGCACCTGGGAGAATTTCGCCGCCCGCTACCGCGATTGCGTGGAAGACATCCGCGCCTGGTGCACGCAGGCCCCGATACGGGTGATTGCGCCGGAGGATTGAGGAGCGCAGCCAAGGCTATTCATTCGACTCCGGAACTGGGCGATTTTGCCCGAAATCCCTAGCCATAAGCATTAATTGCGAATTAACGGTCGCTGGCCTATTAGGTCTCTAACAGCGAAAAAGCTCCGGGGAGCGTTCTTCTATTGACTGATCAAGACACGAATCCAAGCGAGCCGCCTGCCGCCCTGGTAAAGCGGTCCCTCGACAAGGATCTGACCAAGATCGTTTCCGTGGAGGCGGCCGCCCGCGCCGCAACGCGCCGTCTGCCGGCATTGGGCCTGGCGCTGGTGTTCCTGGGGTTGGCGGGGGGGATTACCGCGATCTATATCGGCGCGCAGCCCAACGCGGTCTTCATCATTACCGCGGCGGTTCTCGGCGGGTACATGGCGCTCAATATCGGCGCCAACGACGTCGCCAACAATGTCGGTCCCGCCGTCGGGTCGCGCGCCCTGACCCTGGTCGGCGCGCTGATGATTGCTGCGGTGTTCGAATCGGCCGGCGCCCTGATCGCCGGCGGCGATGTCGTCTCGACCATTTCGAAAGGCATCATCGATCCCAGCTTGGTGCCGGATACCGATACCTTTGTCTGGGCGATGATGTCGGCCCTGCTCTCGGCCGCCCTTTGGATCAATCTGGCGACCTATGTCGGGGCGCCGGTTTCGACGACCCACGCCGTCGTCGGCGGGGTCATGGGCGGCGGCATCGCGGCGGTCGGGTTCGACCTCGTCAACTGGACGACGATGGCGAAGATCGCCGCAAGCTGGGTGATCTCTCCGCTGCTCGGCGGCGTCGTCGCCGCGATCTTCCTCGCGATCATCAAGATCAATATCATTTATCGGGAAGACAAGATCGCGGCAGCCAAGCGCTGGGTTCCGATGCTGTTGGCGATCATGGCGACGGCGTTTTCCTGCTACCTGCTGATGAAGGGGCTGAAGAAGGTCTGGAAACCGGATTTTTGGATGGTCGTGGCGATCGGCGTGGCGATTTACGCGGTAACCTTCGCGTTGATCCGGCCCTGGGTCGCCCGGCAGGCGGAAGGGATGGAGAACCGCAACCAGTCGCTTCGCAAGCTGTTCCATCTGCCGCTGATCTGTTCGGCGGCGCTGCTGTCCTTCGCGCATGGCGCCAACGATGTCGCCAATGCGGTCGGGCCGCTTGCCGCCATCCTGCACAGTGTCGCCACCGGCGGAATCGCCGCCAAGGTGGGCATTCCGCTCTGGGTGATGCTGATCGGCGCCGTCGGAATCGCCACCGGACTCTTCCTGTTCGGTCCTCGCCTCATTCGCATGGTGGGCGAAGAAATCACCAAAATGAATCCGATGCGGGCATTTTGCGTTGCCTTGTCGGCAGCCATTACCGTGATCATTGCGTCTGCCCTTGGATTACCGGTGAGCTCGACCCATATCGCGGTTGGCGCGGTCTTTGGCGTGGGATTTTTCCGCGAATACTACACCAGCCGGAGCGCGCGCCGCCGCGCCTATGTCAACGCGAAGGGCACTGCCGCGGCTGTGTCCGGCAACGATGAGGTCGATTCTGAAACCTTCATCCACCGCCGCCTCGTGCGACGCTCGCATTTTCTGACGATTATCGCCGCCTGGCTGATCACCGTTCCGGTCGCGGCCCTTCTGGCGGCCTTGATCTACTGGGGATCGCTGCTCGTCCGCTGACCTGTCCAGGCGCGGTTTTGCCAGAAGGTTGCCAAGTGTTGCATTCTCTCCTGTAAAGCGGCCTGCATTTGGGCCGCGCTCAAGCGATCGGGAGCGGGACCATGCAGACGAAGGCGTTGGCGGAATACGCGGTTGGACTGACCTATGACGATTTGCCGCCGGATGTGCGCAATCTGGCGCGCGACTGCGTACAGGACACCATCGGCATCGGCATCTTTGGCGCCCAATTGCCGTGGAGCCGCATTATCACCGACTATGTCACGCGCAGCGCCGGGGCGGGACCGTGCTCGGTCTTCGGTATGCCCGGCAGCGGCATCAGCGCGCCGTTCGCCGCACTGGCCAATGGCGCGCTCGCCCATGCGTTCGAGATGGACAGCCTGCGCACGCACAGTGCGGGCGTGCATCCCGCCGGCACGGCGGCGGCGGTGCTCGCGGCGGCGGAAGAGACCGGCGCTTCGGGTAAGGATCTGATCACCGCCTTCGTCGCCGGCATGGAGGTGATGACGCGGATCGGCCTGGCCACCCGGCACACGCCCGAAGATAAAGGTTTCCACGCGCCCGGCCTGACCGGCGTGTTTGGCGCGGCAGTCGCGGCCGGCAGGCTCTATGGTCTGGACGCGAAAGCGATGACCCATGCGCTCGGCATCGGCGGGTCGCTCTGTTCCGGCCTGCTGGAATTCGCCAAGAGCGGCCGGGGCGGCATGGTCAAGCGCCTGCATCTCGGTCGCTCGGCGGAAGGCGGCATCCTGGCGGCGTCGCTCGCGCGCGGCGGCTTCGATGGGCCTGATACCGTGCTCGAAGGTGCGTTCGGTTTCATGGCGGCGTTCACCGACAAGCCGGCCATGGAAAAGCTCACAGAAGGGCTGGGTGAGACCTGGGAGACCCGCACGATCTGTTTCAAGCGCTGTTCGTGTCACATCACGGCGCATGCGCCGATCGAGGCGTTGCAGGAACTGCGCGCGGAACACGGCTTCTCGGCCGACGACGTCAAGACCCTCACCATCGGCACCAGCCAGAAGGTGCTCGACAACCATGACATCCGGGTGCCGCAGGACATGATGGCGGCGCAGTACAGCGTGCCCTTCCCGGTCGCGCTGTCGATGTTTCACGATCCCGCGGATCCGCACTCGTTTCTCGACGTCGATATCGCGGATCCGGCGATTCTCGACTTCATCACGCGCATGCGGCTGGAACTTTTCGAGGAGACCAAGAAACCGGGAAAAGGCCGGGTCTGCAAACTCGACGTGGAACTGGCCGACGGGCGCACGGTCGGCAAGATCATGACCGATTCAACCGGCACCGCCACCCGGCCGATGAGCGCCGACGCCCTCGACGGCAAGTTCCGCAACTCCACCCGCGGCATGGGCGAGGTCAAATCGGAAGCCCTGCTCGCGCGAATCAAGGATTTGGAGAACGCGCCTACGGTGACGGGATTGTTAGGATAGGCGCGCCGCCGCAAGGATCGCCTTGCTTTCCACCGGGGGATCGGGCATCTCTACGCGCGGGTTCGGCTTGACCACTTCGCACGATGGGACGGCGGTCGAATGGCGAAAACCGTAAGCAAGATCATCCTTCTCGGCGGCGGCAAGATCGGCGCGGCGATTGTCGAACTGCTCGGCGCCAGCGGCGACTACGATCTGGTCGTCGGCGATCATGACCAAACGATCCTCGACTCGCTGCACCGCCACGATTCGGAACGCCGGGTGCTGGATGTCGAGGATGCGGCGGCGCTGCGCGATATCATGGCCGGCGGCGACGCGGTGATCAGCGCCCTGCCGTTCTATCTCAACGCAGGTGTCGCCGAGGCGGCGCGCGACTGCGGCTTGCATTATTTCGACCTTACCGAGGATGTCGATACCACTCGCCGGGTGCGCGAGATTGCCGACGGCGCCGACCGCGTGTTCATGCCGCAATGCGGCCTCGCGCCCGGCTTCATCTCGATCGTGGCGCACGATCTGGCACGCCATTTCGACAGTCTCGACGCGGTACGGCTCCGGGTCGGCGCGCTGCCGCAATACCCGACCAACGCGCTGAACTACAATCTGACCTGGAGCACCGACGGGCTGATCAACGAATATTGCAACCCGTGCGAGGCGATTCACGAAGGCAAGCGGATCGAGACCTTACCGTTACAGGGCATCGAACAATTCTCGCTCGACGGCATCACCTATGAGGCGTTCAATACCTCGGGCGGGCTCGGCACGTTGTGCGAGACGCTCGACGGCAGGGTCAAGGAAGTCAATTACAAGACCGTGCGCTATCCCGGCCATTGCATGCAAATGCGGCTGCTGGTCAACGATCTGAAGCTCGGCGAGCGGCGCGCGCTGTTCAAGGACGTGCTGGAAACCGCCATTCCGATCACACTGCAGGATGTGGTGCTGATCTTCGCCACGGTCACCGGCATGCGCGACGGCCGGCTGACCCAGGAATCATATGCCAACAAGGTCTACAACCGGGACATCAACGGCACTGTGTGGAGCGCGATCCAGACCACCACTTCCGCCGGCGTCTGCGCCATGATCGAGTTGCTGCGCGCGGGCCAGTTACCGAAAGGCGGTTTCGTACGTCAGGAGGATGTGACGCTGGACGCCTTCCTATCGAACCGGTTCGGCCGCTACTACCAGTGAAGGGAATTGCCGATGGATGAGAAAATCATTTTTGACTCCCTTGGACTGACCGGCGATGCCGTCGCGGGCGGCGGCCTCGCGGTCCGTTCGCCGGTTGACGGTCGCGAAATCGGCCGGGTCGCCCTGGATGATGCAAAGTCGCTGGATACGAAGATTGCGCGCGCGGCCGCGGGATTTGAGACCTGGCGCTCGGTGCCCGCGCCGCGCCGCGGTGAATTGGCACGGCTGTTGGGCGAGGAATTGCGCGCGTCGAAGGAGCCGTTGGGCGCGCTGGTCGCGCTCGAATCCGGCAAGATCCTGCAGGAAGGGCTCGGCGAAGTGCAGGAGATGATCGACATCTGCGACTTCGCGGTCGGCCTTTCGCGCCAACTCTACGGGCTGACGATGGCGTCGGAACGGCCGGGCCATAAGATGATGGAGACCTGGCATCCGCTCGGCGCAATCGGCGTGATCAGCGCCTTCAACTTTCCCGTCGCGGTGTGGTCTTGGAATTTTGCACTTGCCCTGGTGTGCGGCGATACGGTGGTTTGGAAGCCGTCGGAAAAGACGCCGCTCTGCGCGCTCGCCTGCCGGCATGTGTTCGACCGCGCGCTCAAGCGATTCGGCGCCGCGCCGGACGGGCTCCTGGAAGTGGTCATCGGCGAGCGCGATCTCGGCGAAGCGCTGGTCGCGGACCGCCGCTTGCCGTTGATCAGTGCAACCGGCAGCTGCCGCATGGGGCGCGAGGTCGCGCCGGTGGTGGCCGCGCGGCTCGGGCGCAGCTTGCTGGAACTCGGCGGCAACAACGCGATGATCGTGGCGCCCTCCGCCGATCTGGAATTGGCCGTCCGGGCGATCCTGTTCAGCGCCGTTGGTACCGCCGGACAACGCTGTACTTCGCTGCGGCGCCTGATCGTGCATACGGATGTGTATGACGCGCTGCTGCCGCGGCTCAAGAAGGCCTATGCCTCGGTGCGCGTCGGCAATCCGCTGGAGGACGGCGTGCTGGTCGGCCCGCTGATCGACAAACCGGCATTCGACCGGATGCAGGCGGCGCTCGCGAGCGCGGCGGGCGAAGGCGGGCAGGTGTCCGGTGGCGGGCGCGTGCTCGCCGATACCTATGCGGATGCGTGGTACGTGGAGCCGGCGATCGTCGAGATGCCGGGACAGACAGAAACGGTGACGGAAGAGACCTTCGCGCCGATCCTCTATGTCATGAAATATCAGGATTTCGGGGAGGCGATAGCGTTGCACAACGCGGTGCCGCAGGGGCTGTCCTCCTGCGTGTTCACCAACGATCTGCGCGAGGCCGAGCGATTCCTCTCCGCCGACGGCAGCGATTGCGGCATTGCCAATGTCAATATCGGCCCGAGCGGCGCGGAAATCGGCGGCGCCTTCGGCGGCGAGAAGGATACGGGCGGCGGCCGGGAATCCGGTTCCGATTCCTGGAAGGCCTATATGCGGCGGGCGACGAACACCATCAACTATTCCCGCGAACTGCCGCTCGCCCAGGGCATCGTTTTCGAAACGGGCTGACTGTGCAGTTCTGCGGTATCATCGCCGTATGACGGAAAGCCTGACCCGCCGGTTGGCCGAAAAATTGACGGCGACACGAGTCGAGGATCTGCCGCCCGACGCGATCGAGGTGGCGCGCCAGGTGCTGCTCGATGCGCTCGGCGTCAGCGTCGCCGGCGTCGCCGAGCCGTCCGGGCTCGGCCGCATCACCATCGGCTATACGGCCAGCCTCGGCGGCCGGGCCGACGCGAGCGTGATCGGCGGCGGCTTCAGGACATCGGTACCGAATGCGGCCTATGCCAATGGCACGCTGTGTCATGCCCTGGACTACGACAATACCTGGTGGCCGCGAAACCATCCTGCGTCGCCGTCGCTCCCGGCGATTCTGGCGGTTGCCGAACGGGATGGTGCGTCCGGCGACGAGGTGCTGCGCGCGATCGTGCTCGCCTTCGAGGTGCAGGGGCGCATCCGACTGGCGTCGCAGGGCGCGATTTCCGGCGGCCCCTTCCATCACCCCGGGGTTTCCGGCGCCATGGGCGCGGTTGCCGGAGCGGGCGTGCTGCTCGGGCTTTCGGCGGCGCAGCTTTGCTTGGCGTTCGGCAATGCGGGCTCGCGCGCCGGCACGGTGACCGCCAATCACGGCACCATGACCAAGCCGAGCCACAGCGGCATCGGCGCGCGCATGGGCGTTGAGGCAGCGTTGCTGGCGGCGCGGGGCTTTACCGCGGCCGACGATATCTTCGGCGCCGGTCAATTTCTTGAAACTTTCTACGGCGCCGGGAATTGCGAACCCCGGCTGCTGGTGGAAGGCTTTGGCGCGCCCTACCGGATGGTGACGCCGGGCGTCGCCTTCAAGCAATACCCGGCCAAATACTCGATCCATCGCGGCATCGAAGCGGCCATCACGCTTTCGGAAAAACACGCGTTGCTGGCCGACCACATCGAGCGGGTCGAGGTCGAATACCCGCCGACCAAGCTGGTCGACCGGCCCCGGCCGCGCAGCGGCCTCGAGGGCAAGTTCAGCCTGCAATACGGCGTCGCATCGGGACTGCTGGACCGCCGGGTCGGCATCGATACCTTCGTCGATGCGCGACGCTTTGCGCCGGATATGGTTGGGCTGCTGGATCGCATCACGGTCGCCGAGGACCCGTCTATTCCGCGCGAATTTGCGGACTCCTGGATCATCGTGCGGGTTCGGATGCGTGATGGCCGGGTGCTGGAAGAGCGCTGCGCCGATCTGAAGGGCATGGCGGGGCGCCCGCCGGGGCGGGACGACCGTCTCCGGAAATTCCGCGATTGCGTCTCCGGGATGATGCCGGAAGGGCATGCCGAAAAAGTTATTCGCCTGGTCGATAAATTGGCGCGGCAGCGGACGATCCGCCCCCTGATGGCGCTGCTGCGCAGTGCCGGCGCGGATTAGCGGTCGTCGGCCTTACTGAAGCGGCCAGGGCAAATCCACACCCAAGTAGAGCTGCAGGAGACCGCGCGGATATTCAAGCGTCATCAGATGTTGGACGGTGCCGAGCACGCAGATAAATACGGCCGAATTCGCCGCGCACCAAATGTGGCGCACGCCGCCTTTAATCCGAATGAAACTGTAGGTGAACAGCGCAACGCCGATGACGAAGCCGAACAGCGCCGAAACGATCAACATCAGCAAAAGCCACCCGAGGTAATGCGCGCTGGTGCGGTAGGTCACATGCTCGCTAAACTGCTCGCGTTCGGAATCGTAAAAAACCGAATGCGGCCGCTTGGTCGCGACCAGGCGGATGCCAAGCGGGATGAGGAACGCCAGGCTGAGACCGCAGGCCACCTGTGGATAGATGCCGGTGAGCCAATTATGTTGCAGGGAATCCTGCAGCAGCATGAGGGTAAAGACCAACACGACGAATGCGAATACCAGCTGCGGCCATTTGCGGAAATGGGTGTGCGGCCCGTCCTCGGGCATTTCCGGCAGTGTCGGCTTGAACCGGGCAGCGGCGATCAAGGAGCCGATTGTGAACACCAGCAGGAGGATCACCACCGGCCGCTCGAGGAAACTGAAGCCGTAGGTCTTGACCGCGTGATAGACTGATTCCTCGACTTTTTCTGCCAGTACGAATCCGATTAGCATGGACGGCCGCGGCCAGCCGAAGCGCTTCATGTAGACGCCGAGCGCGCTCAAGATGAATAGCGCGATGATGTCGCCCCAGTCGCGGGTGGCCTGAAAGGCGGCGAAGAAAATCAGACCGAACATGAAGGGGGCCACCAGCACGTATCGAATCAGCGTGATTTTTGCCAGTTGACCGGCCAGCACCGTGCACAGGCCGGCACCCAGCACGTTTGCCAGCGCCACTGACCAGATCATCACATAGACCAGGTCGAGCTGGTCGGTGACCATTTCGATGCCCGGCTCGATACCGATCAAGACGAACCCACCCAGCAGGATGGCCATGCTGCCGGAGCCCGGAATGCCGAACAGAATGGTGGGGATCAGGGCGCCGCCTTCTTTTGCGTTATTGGCCGATTCCGGTGCGATCACGCCGCGTACGTCGCCGGTGCCGTAATTTTCCTTCCTGTCAGTCGTTTGAATGGCGTGGCTGTAGGCGATCCAGTCGATGACGGTGCCGCCCAAACCGGGTAGCGCGCCCACCAAGCAGCCGATTGCGGCACAGCGGAGCGACAGCCACCAGTTCGAGCACCAGTCCCAGAACCCCTGCGTCCAGCCGGAGCCGAGCTCTTCCTTTTCCGAGATCGCCCATTGCCGGCGCAAGAGGTCGATGATCTCCGGCGTGGCGAACATGGCGAGCCCCACCACCACCAGGGGAATCGGCTCGATCAGATAGTTGGTGTTGAAGGAGAGTCGCTCCTCGCCTGTCATCGGCGCGGCGCCGAGCGACCCCAGCATTAAGCCGAGCGCACAGCTGGCGAAGCCCTTGATCGGGTTCAGCCCGGTCAGCATGCCGACCATGGTCAGGGCGAGCACGATCAGCATCATCTGCTCGCCGAAGCCGATGTTTTCCAGCAACGGCACGGCGAAGAAGATCGCGAAAGAGAGCACAGCCGCCCCGAACACGCCGCCGAACAGGGATGAGATGAAGGCCGCGGCCAGGGCGCGGGCGCCTTCGCCCTTTTTCGACATCGGAAATCCGTCGACCACCGTCGCCTGGCTGCCGGACGTGCCGGGAATACCCATCAGCACCGACGGGAAGGTGTCGGAAGTGACGGTCACGGACTGCAGACCGATCATCATGGCTAGCGCAATCGACGGCTCGGCCCCGAACAAAAACGGCAGGATCAGCGCCAGGCCCGCCGTTCCGCCAAGGCCCGGCAGAATGCCCATGGTAAGCCCTAGCAACACGCCGCCCCACAGGGCCGCCATGTGATGCCACGTGAATATGGTGCCCAGTGCCTTGAGGGCAGCATCTTCCATAGAAATGGGACAACGCTCCCGGACTTGAGAAGAAAATGGACCGGCGCCGGGCGGCGCCGGCCCTGACGTCAGATCAGATCTTCACGTCGTATCGCTGCTTGATCCATTTCTTCATCCAGGTGCGGACTTTGGGCTTCATGGTCGTCGCGTTCATGAGGGTTTGCTTGGCCTCCGCGCCGAACGACCGTGGCAGCTTGCCGAACCTTTTCTCAGCGATCTTCCGGAACGCCGGATCCGCGTCGATCTTCCGCATCGCTTTGTCATAGACCGCGACCACGTTGTCTGGCGTGCCCGCCGGCAGCGCGATGGCCTTCGATGCGTTCACGCCGATGGCGAGAAAGTTCTTGAATGCTTGCCACTTCGGCCCGCTCGGCTTATTGCCGTGCGCCGCCACATAAGCCTCCTCGACCGTCGGCAGATTCGGGAACATCAGGTCGCGCTTGATATTGCCATCCTTGTCCAGATAGCCAAAGCTCATATACGGAACCACGGTGCCTTTCTTCTCGTATTTCTTGACCTTCTTGTTATACGGCCCGGGCGCGTCGTAATTCAGCGAGAGTTCGCCGCGGTGATAGGCCTTCCGCTGTTTGGACGTACTGAGTCCGAATGTCGTGCTGTGATTGATGCCCAGCAATGAGTAGGCCAAGGTTCCACGCAATCCCGCGTCGACCGGGTTCTTGGTGCCGTTTGCGAGGCCCTCGGTTTTTTGAAGCTTCTTGATGTCGCCGGCAATGTCCTTGCCGTGTCCGACAATGCCCGAGAGTTTGGGATTGGAATAGAAGACGTTGCCGCGCGGAATCAGGATGACCGGCTTCCAGGACAGCACGTCGTAGCGCACCTTCTTGGCCTGCACCATAAAAGCGGTCAAAGCCGACGATGAGACGCCGATAATCATCGTACCGTCCTTGCGGCCTTCCCGTTGAAACTTGTTGGAAGCCTTGGAGCCGGCGCCGCCCGGCTGGTTCAGCACGATGACGGTTGGGTTACCCGGCAGGTACTTCTGCAGGAATGGCTGGAAGATGCGGGCCATCGTGTCGGTGCCGCCGCCTTCCTTATAGGGCACGATAAATGTGACCTTCTTGCCTTCGAGGCTGAACGCTACAACGGGCGCCGGGACGGTCAGCGCTAGCACCAGAAACGCCGCCAGCGATGGTGCGGCCAATTTTTGCAACTTGGACATTCGCTTCCTCCTTGATGACAGTTACGCCCATTCCGCTGTCTGGGGTGCCGGAGGATTTGCCCTCTTCTTGATTGATCCAGCAATGAGTGATTTTTATTTTTCCGCTTGAGCCATGTTCGATTTTTCGTCGTGGCTCAAAACTCTATTGCGTATCGTCAGTAGAGAATGATGATTTGCTGGGGGCTGCACTGTCAAGTGTGCTACCGGATCGTCCGCTCTATTCTTGGTGGTATCCTCATCCCGAGCCTGCCGCGCAACCAAGGGCGAAGTCGAATTTCCGGCGGTTGGTCAGATCGCCGTCCGGTCGAGCAACGAATCTATTCGGTCGAGTTGTTCGAGACGCCAGATCAAATCGATCAGGGCCGACCGCGCGGCCTTATCGAGAAACGGCCGGGTGACGCGGTGAAATTTTGCCTCGAGATCGCGCCGATCCATGCCCTTGAGATCGTCTTCCGGTCCCAGCCGCTTTTCGGCAACGGCCGTTCTGCCGCCGGATAGGCTGGCGGTTGTCCGGCAGCATCGGATTTCTGGCGCGAGACCGGCGAATTCGTCGTTCAGCTCGATCTTGCTGCGGCCCATTAATGCCAAGACGTCCGGGTCCCGATAGCGTTCGCTGTCGAAGGTCGCGGGCGTGATCTCGCCATCGATCAGCGCGGCCGCCACACAGAACGGCAGCGAATGGTCGGCGGTTTCCCGCGTTTCGGGCCGCCAGACTTCCGGCAACGCGATCCAGCGGCCGAAGGCTTGCTCGAAGGTTTCGATAACGAGCAACTCGACCGCCGGTACCTCGACCCGTGTGCGCAAATCGAGGGCGGCGAAAACCGGCACGTGACAGTTGAAGCGAATGGGAAAGGATTTGATCATGGTCTGCTGGACGGCGAAGACGTGGTCGTCGAAGTGTTCCGGGATCGGCAAGTCAAAGGCCTCGCCGAACAATTGATTCCAGAGACCGAAGTCGCCTTCGAAGATATCTTCCGGCCCGGTCATGCCGGCGGCGGCGAGATAGGCGGCGAACACGCCCTGGCGCGTGCCCTGCGGGCCGGCCATGCCTTTCCACATGGATATCCGTCCGGTCCGGGTTTGGTTGAGCGCGATGCTCGGCGTAATCGCCAGCGACAGTGCATGGCCCAGGGTCTCGCGATCCAATCCCATCAACCGGCCGCAGGCGAGCGCCGTCGCCATCGCGACTACCGGCGTCTGGTCCCATCCCCCATGGTTGATCGGCACCACGTCGACGAAACGGCACTGCAGTTCGTAGGCGATGACGATCGCGAGCAGCAGATCGGTGCCGCCGGCGCCTTCGGCTTCCGCCACAGCGATCAAGCCGGGCAGCGCGTCCGCCGGATGGCTCACCGCGGCCATCACGCGGGTGTCGCTCATGTCGAGGAACCGTGTCATCGCGCTGTTCACGAATGCGGCCATCTCGGGCGTGGTGCGGTCCAGCGTGCCGAACAGCCGTGCCGAGGGGCCGTCCGTGATCCGGGGCGCCAGCGTGCGCGCGATGCGCACCGGTGGCGCCTCCAGCGCGGCGATACTCACACCGGCGCAGTTCAGAAGTCGGGCCAACGCGGCGTCGACGGCCGCCGGCGGCAGGTCGCCGCGGTCGAGCGCCAGGGTGAAATTCAACAATTTGTCCGTTGTGCTGTCCATGGCGTCCTCAAGAGCGGTTGCAAACCGTGGAATCCGGTCCGGATTCCCTTCGAATTTGTCTAAAACCCAATATAGTTTTCATTTATTTACCGTTGGTCCGCATGGATGCGGTGAGGTAGTATCCGCAGCGGCATGGTTGCAGAACCGGCCGGTATTGTTCAAGGGATTGCGGTAACGGGCCGGTGCCGCCGGTATGGTTGCCGGGCCGCTTCGGTATATTGTCTGAAAGGGAAGCTCTTATGAAACGCTCAAAGTCGGTGGCGCTTGTATTGATGGGGGCCAGCACGATCGTCTTGTCCGCCTGCGGCGAACCCGAAGTCGATGCGGCGGTTTATGAGAATGTGCAGCAATGCATCGACGATCCCATGATTACCCGGGACCAATGCGAGGTGGCGTTCAAGACCGCCGAATCGCGGCACGCCATGGTCGCGCCGAAATACAACTCGAAAGCGGATTGCGAAGCGGATTTTGGCGCCGCACGGTGTGAATCCGCCCCCTACCGGTCGAGCGGAGGCGGATCGGTGTTTATGCCGCTGATGATGGGTTACATGATGGGCAGTATGATTGGCGGGCGCAGCAACGTCGTTAGCCAGCCGCTTTACCGCTCCGCCGACGACTCCAAGAATTATCGGACCGCCGACAATCGCAAGGTCGGCGGGACGACGGGTGTGACCAAGGTCGCGCGGTCGACGACCAAACGGCCGACGGTCAAATCCCGCACCGTTTCACGCGGCGGCTTCGGCGCGCGCGGTCGGTCGTTCGGGTCGGCGCGGGGCTGATCCGGGACGGTACGTGCCGGGAATCGCCGGATGCAGAGAATCCCGGTCGCCGAACGTGAGGATTGGCGTGTAACGGCCGATGAGCACGGCTTCAAGTTTCATTCCATCGACGATGATCCCTATTGGGACGAAAGCGCGTATTACCGGTTTACGCTGCGGGAGATCGAGGACGATCTCGAGGATCCCGTAGAGGAAATCGAAAAGATGTGTTTTTCCGTCGTCGAGCGCGCCATCGCCGACGAAGAAATCCTGACCCGGCTGCGCATTCCTGAACCGTTCTGGAATCACGTGGCCGACACTTGGAAAAGCGGTCACAAGAACCTCTATGGACGGGTCGATTTTTCCTATGACGGGCGCGGTCCGGCGAAACTTCTCGAATACAACGCCGACACGCCGACGACGCTCTACGAATCGTCGATCTTCCAGTGGGTGTGGCTCGAGCAGGCGATGGAGCGCGGATTGATTCCGCAGGGCTGCGACCAATTCAACTCGCTGCACGAGCGCCTGCAAAGCGCGTTCTCGCAGCTCGGCATCGACGGGATGCTGCATCTGGCCTGTGCCCGGGATACTGAGGAAGACAGGGGAACAGTCGACTATATCGAGGATTGCGCCCGTCAGGCCGGTCTGGAAACCTGTGTGCTTTATATGGAAGACATCGGCATCGATTCCGAAGGCCGTTTTACCGATCTCGACGAAAACGTCATTACTACCCTCTTCAAGCTCTATCCGTGGGAATGGCTGATGATCGAGGAATTCGGCCAGAACATCCCGAAGAGCGGGACACAACTCATCGAGCCGGCGTGGAAGGCCATACTGTCGAACAAGGGTATGCTCGCCCTGCTGTGGGAAATGTTCGAAGGGCATCCCAACCTGCTGCCGACCTACTTCGAGGACGATCCGGCGGCGTCAGCGCTCGGCGATACCTTCATGCGCAAGCCGCTGTTTTCCCGCGAAGGCAACAATATCGAACTGATCCGCGACGGCGTTTCCGAGATTCGCAATGACGGGCCCTACGGCGAAGAGGGGTTTATCGCGCAGGCGTTTCACCCCCTGGCCGAGTTTGCCGGCAACCGCGCGATGATCGGCTGCTGGCTGGTCGCCAGCGAAGCGGCCGGCATGTGCGTTCGCGAGGACACGGTCCTGATCACCTCGGACGACGCCCGCTTTATTCCGCACGTCATTCTCGACTGACCGCGATCGTCAGTCCGCCAACAGCTCGCTGATTGCAGCGAGAGCATTGAGCGCCGGCGGGAAGCCGCTATAGGGTGCGGTCTGCATCACCGCTTCCACCACCTCTTCTTGGGTCAGGCCGAGCGCAATTGCCGATTGCGAGAATTTTCGCACCTGCGAGTCGAGGCGAAGGGCGGTGAAGGCGGCCAGCGCGCACAACATGCGTGCCCGGCGGTCCAGCCCGGGCCGGAACCACAACTCGCCGTAGCCGTATTGGATCGCCATAGTGTACAGCCCGCCGGTGACCGGATTGTCCGGGGCGGCGTAGCCCTGGCGGCCGCGCGCGCCGTGCAATTCCGCAAGCAATTCATCGCCCCGCTGCTGCAACGTTTCGAGCGACTCGCCGTTCGCCGGTTCGGCCGCGATCGCAATGCCGCGTTCGGCGAAGACCATTCCGGCGACGCCCGAGGCCGCTTCGGTAAGGGGAAAGCCGCCATACAGGCCGCATTGAACGAAGACCTCGAGGATCGCCCGCGCCTCGAGTCCGATGTCGAGCGCGGCGCCGACGAACCGCTTCAGTGGCGCTGCGTGCGGCTGCAGGCAGAGCGCGGAAAGCGTGCAAATCATCCGGTCTTCCAACGTCAGCCCGCGACGGGTCCACAGGGCGCCATAGGCGGTTTCGGTTATCATCCGCTCGAAGCCCGGCGCGGTGCCGCCTTCCGCCTGCGCCCTATCTGTATCCTCGACCTTTAAGGTCGCCCGCATCGCCTCGCCATTCTCGAAAAGCGTGTCGCGTGTCGTCATCTCCGTGCATCCTTGCTCTTGGGTCCACCGCGCACCGTCCGGGCGCTGGCGTGTTTCGTGTGGTTATTCCTCGCCGGTTTTCTCGCTGTAAAACCATGTGACGATGATGCCGGCCAGGAGGACCATTGCCGCGGTGGCCAGCCAGGCGTCGTTATAGCTGAACCGGTCGGCGATGAAGCCGAACAGCGGCGGGCCGATTGCCTTGCCGGCGGGGACTACTGTTACATGATAGCCCATCGCCGTACCGCCGAGCCGCGGTTCGACCGATTCTATCACCATTGTCTGATGGATCGGCGAGGCGGAACACATGGCAATGCCGAGCAGGAAAAACAGCAGCAGACCGCTATGAACGCCCCAGCCACCCGGTGGCAAAAACACAACGCCGAAACAGAGAATGGCGGAGGCGAAACAGACCGCGACGGCGGCGGGTTTGCGTCGGCCGTCAAGGAAGAAATCGCTGATCGCGCCAATTGCGACACGGGCAATGATGCTGCCGCCCTGGGCGAGCTGCAGCGCGAAACTGGCATACCAGGCGCTGGCGTGCAGGGCCTCCCGAAAGAACAGCGTCGTGAAGGAATACAGGTTTTGCTGGGCGGCATGATAGAGGAAGGTATTGAGTTCAATCGCGGCAAGGGTCCGGTTGCGCAGGAGTTCACCGAATTCCGCTGTCAGGGCCGGCCGTTTTTGCCCGGGCGACAGTACCGGGCGTTTCGCCATCGGCAGATAGATCAAGCCACTCGCCAAGCCCGCTCCGGCGATGACCAGCATCACGGTGTGCCAGCCGAAGATCGCCGCCAGCGGCAGGGCGAAGGCGCCGAGCGTCCAACCGATCGGCACGCCGGTCTGTTTGAGGCCCATCACCGTGCCGCGGCGGTTGCGGGGAAACCAGTCGAGTACCGCCTTGGCGGTCGCCGGGTTCATGCAGGCGTAACCGACACCCATAATACCGGCGCCGACCAGGCATGACATGTAGCCATCCGCCTGGCTGAAAACCCCGGCGCCGCCGGCAAGAAACACAAAACCGAGCAGTATCGTCCAGCCGATGCCGAGCCGGTCGACCGCAATGCCGGACGGCAGTCCCGCCGCGCCCTGACAGACCGTATAGGCGGTCGACAGTAACCCGATTTCAGCCAATGACAGACCGAGATCCTGCTTGATCAGCGGCGCCATCGCGGCAATCGCCGCCAGATTGATCGAGCCCATGACATGCGGCGCGATCAGCAACGCGAGCAGCATTGCCCGGGGCGTCGCCGGGGCGGATCGGCCTGGCATGCGGGTGTCCTAGGCGGCGCTTGCCAGCACCATTCCCGCCGCCTTCTCGCCGATCATGATGGACGGCGCGTTGGTATTGCCCGAGGTCAGCGTCGGCATGATCGAGGCGTCGGCCACGCGCAGCCCCCGCAATCCGTGCACGCGAAGCTGATCGTCAACGACGGCCATGGGGTCGGTGCCCATCTTGCACGTGCCCACCGGATGATAGGTTGTCTCCGCGGTTTCACGCACCCATTGGAGGATCTCGGAATCGGATTCTAGTTTGGCGCCCGGCGCGATTTCCGAGCCGACGATGTCTTGCAGGGACGCGGCGCTCATGAACTCCCGGGCCTTGCGTAACGCCACCAGCAGACCTTCGCGGTCGATTTCCGAGGACAGAAAGTTGAACTTGATCGCGGGCGGCGTCTTGGGGTCGGCCGTCTTTACGTGAATGCTGCCGGTGCTGTCCGAACGCAGCACATTGACGTTGATGGTGACGCCGCGCTCCGGCGAGATCGTCCGGTTCGGGCCGGCGATAAACGGCAGGCAGGAAAAGGTGGCGTCGGGCGATTCCAGACCCTCGCGTGTCCGGAAATAGACGCGGATCGGCGAGGCCGGCATGGACAAAAAGCCGCGCCGAGTCGCCGCGTATCGCAATACTTGTCCGACGAGGCTGAGGCCGCGTGCGTTGTCGCTATAGGTGATGCCCGGCACGGTGATCTGATACTTCATGCGCGGCGAATAGTGATCCCGCAGGTTCTCGCCGACTCCCGGCAGGGCATGGTGGACTGCGATGCCGCGGTCTTGCAGCATCTCCGGATTGCCGATGCCGGACAATTCCAGCAGCTGCGGCGAATTGATCGATCCCGCGCTGACGATCACTTCCCGTTCCGCGCGGGCTTCCCGCGTCGTGCCGCCGACCGAATACCGCACGCCGACGCAGCGTTGATCCTCGATCAGCAGGGTCTCGGTGAGTGCCTCGGTCTCGATCTGCAAATTCTGCCGGCTGCGCGCCGGATCGAGGTAGCAATAGGCTGTGCTCATCCGGTGGCCCTTGTTGATCGTCGCCTGCGTCATGCAGATGCCGTCCTGCGCTGTCCCGTTGTAGTCCGGGTTGTACTTGATGCCGATTTCCTCGGCGGCCCTGATCATCGCGTCATACAGCGGACCTCCTTCGGTTGTATCGGTGACCCGCAGCGGACCATTGCGGCCGCGCAAGGCATCGTCGCCGCCGTCATAACTCTCCATCCGCTTGAAGATCGGCAGCACGTCGCTGTAGCTCCAGCCACGATTGCCGAGCTGCGCCCAATGATCGTAGTCATGCGCCTGTCCGCGGACGAAGACCATGCCGTTGATCGAGCTCGATCCGCCGAGCAACCGGCCGCGGGGTACCGGAATTCGCCGCTGACCCGTGCTTTCCTCGGGTTCGGAATCGTAACACCAATTGGCGGCGGGATTGTCGATCAGCTTGCCGAAGCCGATCGGAATGCGCGACCACGGATGGCTCGCGCGCCCGGCTTCCAGCAGCAGGACCCGATGTTTTCCGTTGGCGGTCAGCCGGTTTGCAAGGACCGACCCGGCCGACCCGGCGCCCACCACGATGTAGTCGAATGTCTGACTTTCCATTCCGCGTGTCCATTTCCTGAATCGTCGTTGGTTGGACCATTGTAACGGCAAGAGTGCCAGGAAGGAAAAACGCGCGCCTGCAGGACTTGCCAGGCTGCCGCCTGATCGGAGAGGATGGTCGGTGGAATGCACGTCCCAGATTGCAGACCCGCAATCCGGCGCCACCGTATCAGGAGAATTCGCGCATGTTGAAATACGCCATCGGACAATCGGTTCCCCGTACCGAGGATCCGCGTCTTCTCAAGGGGCGCGGCAGCTATGTGGATGATTTTGCGCTGCCGAACCAGGCGCATGCGGTGATGGTCCGTTCGCCTTATGCGCATGCGGAAATCAAAGGTATCGATACCTCCGCGGCGCTGGCCATGCCGGGTGTGCTCGCGGTTCTGACCGGCGCGGATCATGAAGCGGACGGCCTCGGTGGCGTTGTTGGCCCGACGCCTTTCAAGCGCCGCGACGGCTCGATCATGTATCGTCCACCGCGCCCATCCGTGACCGGGGATCGCGTGCGTCATGTGGGACAGATTGTCGCCGTGGTGGTAGCCGATACGGTCGATATCGCGAAGGACGCGGCGGAAATGGTCGTGGTCGACTACGAAGCGCTTCCTCTGGTCGTGGCGACCGATAAGGCGGCGGACCCGGACGCGACGATATTGTGGGACGAGTGTTCCCGTAATGAATCCTTCTTCTACGAATGCGGCGATGCCGCCGCGACCGATGCCGCGATTGCGTCCGCGCCGCATGTCTTCAGCCAACGGTTCGTGATCAACCGGGTGAACGCAAATTCGATGGAGCCGCGCGGCGCGTTGGCAGATTACGATCCGGGGCGCGATCACTACACGATTTATTCGGGGGTTCAGCGGCCTTATGCGGGGCGCACCGAACTTTGCAAGAATGTCTTCCATATCCGTGAGAATCAGATGCGGTTCGTGACCGGCGATATGGGTGGCTCGTTCGGTATGAAGGGCGCGTTCTATCCCGAAATGCCGCTGGTTGCCTGGGCGTCGAAACGGGTCGGCCGGCCGGTCAAATGGCGCTGCGAACGCAGCGAAGGGTTCGTCGCCGACGACCATGCAAGGGACAATGTCAGCAATGTCGACCTCGCCGTCGACGAGGACGGCAAATTCCTGGCGCTGCGCGTTCGCACCAGCGCCAATCTCGGCGCCTATGTTTCCTCCGGTGGCTTCGGGCCGCCGACCAACAATATCGGCGGGCTGGCCGGGGTCTACACGACGCCGGCGATCCATGTCGCGGTATCCGCCGTATTGACCAATACCTCGCCCATGTCCGCCTATCGCGGCGCCGGACGGCCCGAGGCGTCATACATTCTCGAGCGCATCATCGATATTGCGGCGCGCGAATTGAAGATCGATCCGGCGGAGTTGCGGCGGCGCAATCTTATTCCGCCCGAGGCCATGCCCTACAAGACACCGCTCACCTTCACCTATGATTGCGGTGAGTTCGAAGCGATCCTCGACCGGTCGCTAGAGAAGGCCGCCTATGACGGCTTTGCCGAGCGGCGCGCGCAATCGGCGAAGGAAGGCAAGCTCCGTGGCATCGGCATGTCGTGCACGATCGAGCGCGCGGCGGCGCCGCAATCCGAGACGGCGGAGTTGCGATTCGATCCGTCGGGGACGGCGACGATCCTGGTCGGCACGACGCCGCACGGCCAGGGTCATGAGACGATCTACAAGCAGATCGTCTGCGAGAAACTCGGCATGGAGCCGGAAGATCTTGTGGTGATCGAAGGCGATACCGACAAGGTGTCCTATGGCACCGGCACGGGCGGCTCGCGGTCGGCCGCGATTGGCGGCTCTGCTGTGTTGCATGCGGCGGAAAAGATCCTCGACAAGACACGCAAGATTGCCGCGAATTTGCTGGAGGCATCCGAGGCGGATATCGCGTTCGAGGATGGGCGGTTCCTGATTGCCGGCACCGACCGTTCGATCGAATTCCAGGATGCCGCGAAGGCGGCGTTCAACGCAAAAAAGGTGCCCGAGGGGATGGAGCAGGGCCTCTACGAATTCGCCACCTATTCGCCGGAGGTCAACAACTATCCAAATGGCTGCCATATCGTCGAGGTCGAGGTGACGCCGGAGACCGGTGAGATCCAACTCCTGCGCTACAACGTCATCGACGATTGCGGGGTCGAGATCAATCCGCTGCTGGTCAAGGGACAGGTGCATGGCGGCATCGCGCAAGGCGCGGGTCAGGCGCTGATGGAACACATGGAATATGAGGCCGACAGCGGCCAACTGCTCTCCGGCTCGTTCATGGATTACACCATGCCGCGCGCGGATAATTTCTGCAGCTTCGATGTGGGCGCCCACCCGGTGCCGACCGCGACCAATCCACTTGGCGTGAAAGGCGTCGGCGAGGCCGGTACGGTGGGCTCGCTGGCGGCGGTGATGAACGCGGTCAACAATGCGCTCGAACCGGTCGGCGTCAAGCATCTCGAAATGCCGATGACGGCGGAGCGGGTCTGGCGGGCGATACAGGAAGCCGCCGCGTCCTAGAGCAAATCCCGAGCGAACCGAAACGGTTCGCGACGACGTATTTGCGTAAAAACAAAGAGATAGACCATTTCACTTGAGTCAATTTAAACGAGAAATGGTCTAGCCGCGGCTCCTGTGCCAATGGCCCGTCAGAAGGACGGTTTGGTGCTCGCCATCGACGGGCGCTGCATCATCTGCTCGAACCAGGCCGCCAGCTTCGGCCGGCCTTTGCGCCAGTCGTCGCCCGGATGCCGTCCGTCGGCATAGCCGAGCGACGCCACCGCGGTAATCGTCCCCATGTCGATCTGATCGTCGAAACGATCGACCAGCGATTCCAGCGCGTCGTAACAGTGCTGCGCGCGCGCCGCTTCCTTCTTTATGGCATCGGGCGACCGGATGGCGGCGTCGCGCCGGTTTTCATGCGCCCGGTTGAAGAGCGAATCCATTAGCAGCGATGCGATGCCCTCGACTTGATAGGTGAATTCGCGCGCCGCCGGGTCCGACGGATAGAGCTTACCGCCCGACGCCTCGTCGAGATGGCGTGCGATGATGAGGGATTCGCAAAGGTAGACGCCGTTATCGGTGAGCAACCCCGGCACTTTGGCGCCCGGCCCGTGTTCCATGAGAATTTTCTCGCGATCTTCCGGCGAGTCGAAACAGACTTCCTCGACGCGGTCCTGGAGGCCGGCTTCCTGATAGGCGATGCGGGGGCGTCGGGCGTATGGGGAATTGGCGGAATGGAAGAGTTTCATTGCGGGCTCCTGTCTGCCGAAATTTCGTGTTTTGTGGAATGGCCGTTCGACGTGTGTCAGTCAACGCGCCTAAAAGATAGTCTATGAAGCCGGCCGCTTGCGCACCAGAAAAACCAGCGGCAACATCAGCAAAATAAGCACGGTCATCAGATTGAAGTCATACAGATAGGCGAGGAATTCCGCCTGCCGGTTTACCTCGCGCTCCAGGCTGACGAGGCCGCTGACCGTCCCAGTATCCCATTGGTCGGGCAGGGTCATATGGCGCAGCCGCTCGTTATAGATGCTGATGTGTTCCATCAGCGCACCGCGATTCTCCTGCGTGTTGTGGACGAGCTGTCCGACCAGCACCGAAACGCCGACGCTGGAGCCGATGCGCCGGCTGAGACTGAGCATGCTTGTCGCATCGGGGCGCAGGGTGGAATCGATCGTTTGGAACGCCATCGAGGTGACGGCTACGGAAAAGAACCCGAAACCCGCGCCTTGCAGCGTGATGATGAAGGCGATCGTCCAGGCGTCCACGTCGCGGGTGAATTGCGCCATCAACCAGGTCGATGTCGCCATGCACAGTATGCCAAGGACGACCATCGGGCGCGGCTGATAGCGCGCCAGGACCGCGCCGGCGATGACGGACGCGATCAAGGTGCCGACGCCGCGCGGCGCGACCAGCACGCCCGCCGTCGATACGGGATAATTCATGTGGTTTTGCAGGAGCGAGGGCAGAAGGCCGGCAAAGCCGATCACCATGATTGCGAGAATGAAGATAAAAAACACGCCGATCAGAAAATCCCGGTTGGCGAAAATCGCCGGGTTGATATAGGCGTTTCGCGACGTCGAGACATGGACGACGAATTGGTACAGCGCGGCGGCGCCCAGCGCGGCCCAGACGATTATCTCGGTGGACTCGAACCAGTTTTGCCGCTCGCCGCGGTCGAGCATGAGTTGCAGCATGCCGATCGCGACACTGAGCAAAATGAAGCCGAAGAAATCGAATTTCGGCGGTTCCTTGATCTTGTCTTCCGGTACGTAACGGTAGATCAGCCACAGCCCGAACAGGCACAGCGGCAAATTGCTGTAATAGATCCAGCGCCAACTCAGATATTCGGTCAGCAGGCCGCCCAGGATCGGGCCGATCATTACCCCGCTCATGCGGCCGGCGGTGAGCCAGCTGATGGCGACGCCGTATTCCTCCCGGGGATAGCTGGCGAACATCACCTGATGGCTGAGCGGTCCCATTCCCGCGGCGCTGACCCCTTGCAGGAAACGGTAGGCCACCAGCTCCGCCAGCGAATCCGACTGGGCCACCAGCAGGGTGCAGACGAAGAACGCGGCCGTGGTGATCAACAGCAGCCGCCGCGCGCCGAAGCGCCGGCTCAGCCAGGCGAAAAGCGGGGTAAAGATGGCCGACGCCACGAGAAACGATGTCAGGATCCAGGCGGCTTCGTCGATGGTGGCGGACATCACGCCGCGAATTTCCGGCAAGGCGACGGCGGATGCGAAGGTGTCCATCCCCTGCATCGCCGCAGCCGATGTCATGGCGCAGGCGATCAGTCGGCGGCGGCCTATTGTCAGGGGGACGTCGTCGGTGGCGTCGGCCGTGCTCATGACGCCCCGGCATCACAGGCGCCGCACAGCCCGAGCCGGCAATAAACACGTGTCTTTGAGGGTGCGGGCTGTCGCAATGCGGGGTGTCCTATGGATGCACGTCCTCGGTGAACCAGTCGGTCGGCAGTTCGTTGCCCATGCCAAGCTCGCGGGCCTTGCGGTAGACGACTGCGCCGCAGGCGGCGAATTGGTAGCCGGTGCCCGTGTTGTTGAGGAAGCACGTCACCTGATCGTCGCTGGTCCGGCTTTCCGCCCGCCCGGCGATCAGGTCGAAGAGTGTCGGCAGCGTGTCGAAATCGACCGCTTGCTTTACCGCCTCGGCTTTGCCGCGCACGGGGCCGATCTGCGGCAGGTCGGCGGTTTTGCGCTCCGGCTGCTGGTCTTCCCGGTTGTGAATAACCACAC
>CAYYBI010000112.1:0-7568 GCA_964469835.1 uncultured Rhodospirillaceae bacterium | reverse complement strand
AAAATCCGTTTCCAGATGCGCACCCATTTTTCGCCACTGCCGTCCGGAACTCCCACCGGCATGCAACAAGACCACGGGATCTCCGGCACCGGTTTCGACGAAATGGGCCGTAACGTTGTCGTATTCGAATGTCGGCATGTCGATATCCTCTATGCTCGCGCGACCACTTCATCGCGTGACAATAGAAGTAGCGGTTACTGCGGTTGTGCGCTTGATCGCGACCTGAAGATTTCATGAGAATTGTCTGAAATAATTCTCAAATCGAGGCGCCGATCCGTCGCCAAGCCCGGCTCTAGTGCTCCAAATCTTCCTTGGCGATATCCGGCTTCTCGGTCTTGTTGAAACGGCCGTCATAGATCGGCCGCGCACCGGTGGTCGGGCCGGGGTACTGCACGAACAGGATCTTGCAGCCGCCTTCCGTGTGCATGTCGTATTCGAAATGCGGATCGGCCAGATGCACCATGTCGCCGGTGCGCAGCACCTCTTCGCCGAACCGGCATTCACCTTCCAGCACATACCAGACCTGCGCGAAGTCGTGCTTGTGCAGCGGAAACGCCGCGCCGGGCAGATAGGTCAGTACCCCGGCATTCGGTTCGGTGGGATGGTCCTCGGTCGGATGGAACACCATCTGCGTCATGTTCGCGAAACGGCCCATCTCCGGCGGATAGTCGGCCGGCCGGCGGATCACCGGGGCGTAGTGGGTCTTGCGCGCCTCTTCCGGCGTCACCGGCGACTTTGCGGCTTTCGGCATGAATTTTCTCCTTCAGCTCGTCGGCAGGGTACAGCGATGCCAGACCTGCATTGCATCCTTCGCCTCGCCCATCGTCAGGTGAATGGTGTCATCGTCGACCAGGATCATCGCCACGGCGGTACCGGTATCGCGCTCGCCCGTGGGCACCACGTAGTTGAAGGCATGGCGGTCGTAATCGCCGGTAATTTTCTTGCCCGTGGGAATGACGATGGCGGGCCCTTCGATCGACATATGCCGGCCATCCGCATGACACCAACTGCCGTCGATCGCATCGGCCCACACGAAGGATGGCCACAACAACATGACGACCGCAAATGCCGCCAGGATGGAAAGGGGCCTTGCATTCATCGTGCCCATGTCCTCAAATTCGCAGTGGTTCAGCATACCGTCCTTCGCCCGCCAACGCACGCGGGCCGTATGGTCGGGACGGATGCGATACGCAGACCCCGAATAATCGGGGCGCGCGGAACCCCAGGGAGAACAGGCGATGGGCGAAGCGAAAAAAGCGCGCGCCGTGGGATTCAATCACGTGGCTCTCGAAGTCGGCGATATCGAGGAAGCGCTCGCCTTCTACGGCAAGCTCTTCGACTTCACGCTGCGCCGCAAGACCGACAGCCAGGCCTTCATCGACCTCGGCGACCAGTTCATCAATTTCGCCCGCGGCCGCCGTCAGGCGCCGGACGAGAAACGCCATGTCGGGCTGGTGGTCGACGATAAGGAGGCGGTGCGCCGTGCGCTCGAGGAAAACGGCGTCGAACTGGTGCCCGGCCGCTTTCTCGACTTCCTCGATCCCTGGGGCAACCGCATCGAGATCATCGGCTACGACAACATCCAGTTCACCAAGGCGCCCCACGTGCTGCGCGGCATGGGCATGGAAGATTTGCGAAAAAACGAAAAGGCAATCCGCGAATTGAGCGACAAGGGCATGACGCCGGAGTGAGGCGCGCGCCTCACTTTTTTAACC
Source organism: uncultured Rhodospirillaceae bacterium (assembly GCA_964469835.1). GTDB lineage: Bacteria > Pseudomonadota > Alphaproteobacteria > UBA8366 > UBA8366 > JAOTYV01. Next base: position 5,853 of record CAYYBI010000112.1, on the reverse strand, counting down.
GCTAAGCGTATTGCTGCGCATGCAGCGCTTCCTGCTCGTAGTAGGTCTCGCGATACAGCGTTACAGCCTTCTTATGCGCCGCGACCGTATCGGCGTCGAGTTCGGCCTTGGGCGGCTCGATCAAATCGAGATGGCCCCAGCGGTCTTCGCCGCGCACCAGCATGGCCGCGGTCCGAAGGGCGCCGGTGGGTCGCGTATGGGCGGGTATGAAATTGATGCCGAGCCCGATGCGGCGATGATCGGCGGTATTCGGGCCCGACCGGTGCGGGCACAGCCCGTGATGGATCGAAAATTGCCCCGCCTCGAGTTCCATGGCGACCGGCCGGCTGTCGTCGATCGGTTCGGTGATTTCCTGCCCCGCCCGGTTGACGCTGTTTTCGATCACATGGGCGGCGTGGCGCATCTGCTCGGGCACGCCGTTGAATGACAGCACCTCCATGCAGCCGGCTGCGCGGTTGGCGTCGGTCAGCGCGATCCAGGCGGCGGCTTCCTCGCGCGGCTCCAACCCGTAATAGGTTGAATCCTGATGCCAGGCGGCGATGGTCGGCGCCTGCGGCTCCTTGATGAAAAAGGTGCTGGTCCAGACCAGGATATCGGGCCCCAGCAACGCCTCGACCCGGTCGAGGATGCGGGGGTCCTGCGCCAGGCGCGTCACCCAGGGCAGCGTAATGTGCGGCATCGTCCGCCAGTTCAGATCCTTGGACGCGTTGACCGGCGCGCCCAGCCAGCGCTCGAACCGCGCGAGCCCGTCGATGCATTCCTGCCGTTCCGCCTCGTCCAACAGAGGAAACGGATACAGGAACCCATCGCGCCGCCATGCCGCGATCTGAGTTTCGCTGAGCGATGTCATGCTGTTCCTCCCGGTCATAAGATATAGCCAACGGCGCATTGGCAATGGCTGGCCCCTATATCGCCAATTCCCCGCAGTGACACGACACACGCCGCCAACGCCTACACCGATCGGCGCGGACCGCGACAACGGCCCGCCGGGGACCGAAAGCAATTCTTTACAATCTTGATAGCGCTCACAAGGGACCGCCGGAAAATTTCCGCGCAGCCCGCCTCGTCCGCGATGCGCCGCTACGCGCCGGCGACGACATCCTCGAAGATTTTCGCCGAGCTCTGCGCATCCTCGACCGGTTTGTGAAGCACGGAGACATCGCCGGTGGTTTCCAGGACGACGCAGATGACCTGTTCATATCTCCAAACGTTCGCTTCGCGCAATTTCGCGTGCAATTCGGAAAGGGACACATTTTCCCTGTCGAGATTACGATACAGAATTGCCGAGCCGCGCATCAAATAGAGGGGCTCGTTCTCCAACAGCGCCGGCGCGAGTTTCGTGTATCGCTTCGCCAAGGCAATCACATATTTAATCGCGAATAGGGAGATCAGCGACAGGATGCCGATCAGAAGCGATGGCGACGGTGCGGTGATGATCGCCGCCATCAGGGATCCAAGCGCGACGGTCGTCACGAAGTCGGTTCCCGACATCTTCGAGAAGCTTCGAAGGCCGATGATCCGCACCAAGACGGCAATTGTGAAGTACGCGGCAATCGCGCTCAGCGGAACCAATGCCCAGGATGCGGCGCCGAAGATCAGCCACTGTTGATAATTTTCCACACACTCGCCTCAGGCGGGAATCGATCCCGCAAACCTCGCCTCGGACTCCCTCGGCGAGATCTGAATAAACGGATTTCTCAGGCGACGGTTCCTTCACCCACACACGATAAACGATCCAACGGGCCTAATGGTTCCATTCAGAACCGAATTCACACACTCCTCATCCTTACGGAACGAGCCTGCGCGCCCGCACTTCGCCGAACAACCGCAGAAACATCGCGTCGCTCGCCACGCAGTCATGGAAACCCGCCTGCCGCGCCTTTAGCGTATCGGACATAATGTCCCAATCCTGGTTGAAGATGTAGTCGCCGAAAGGCCAGTTCGCCGCCTCTTCCATGCGCAGCTTCATCAGCCCGTACTTCTCGACCATGTCGTCCCACAGCGGGCCCTTGTCGGCCATGAACTCGCCGAGCCGGATCGGCGCGGGCGGGGCATACTCCATGCCGAACGCCTCAGCGAATTGCGGCCACAGGGTTTCCCAGCGAAAGTAATCGCCATTGGTGATGTTGAACGCCTCGTTGCCCGCCTTCGGCTCGGTCGCGGCCCAGAGGATCGAGCGCGACAACAGATCCGCGTCGGTGACCTGAAACACCGAGCGGTAACCGCCCTCGGTCCCGGGAAAACGCAGCGGCAGGCCCAACTCCTTCGAGATCGCCGCGTAGACGGCGAGCACTGCGATCAGGTTCAACGGCATGCCGGGCGCGAAACCGCACACGGTATGCGGCCGCAGGAGCGTCCACTTCCATGGCTTGCCCTGCTGGCGGGCGCGCAGCGCGTCTTCCTGGTTGAAGTAGAAGTTCGGCGGCATGTGGCGGGGATCGCTCTCCTTCGCCGGCGTCTTGAACGGGCCCAGGTGACAGCCGTAATACTTGGTCCCCTGCATCAGCGTGACATGACGGAGGTTGCCCGAAGCCGGCTCGAACCCGTCGAAGGTGTTCTCGATCAACGCCGCGTTGGGCGCGCATTGCTCGGCCCAAGTTGGCCGGTCGATATAAGCGGCGAACATCATGTGGGTGACGCCGGTGAGCCCGCCCAGCTTCGCGAGACAATCCTTGCGGTCGCTAAGGTCCACGGAAAGGTGCCGTGCGCGGGTCGCGAAATCCGGCACCCGGCGCGACACGCCGATGATCTCCCAATCCTCCATCGGCTCCAGGGTTTCGATCAGACGGCGGCCGATCACCCCGGTCGCCCCGATCACCAGCATGGTCTTGCGCTCGGTCATATTGCTCCGGCTCTCCTCGCCGGCGGTGTTGGGACAGGCCGGCTTGCTCTTTTCCCCCGCGCAGGAAAGCGCGAGACTACGGATGCGTATTATCACCGAAACGGGAGGCCGCGCCATGTCCACCGCCAAGGGACTTCTGCTGGTACTGATGGAAGCCGCCACGGATGCGGACGAGGAATTCAACGCCTGGTACGACACCGAGCATATTCCCGAACGCGCCGCAGTGCCGGGGTTCGAGACGGCGCTACGGTATGTCTGCATCAGCGGCTGGCCGCGCTACATGGCGGTCTACGACCTGAGAGAACCGGCGGTGCTGGAGAGCGAGGCCTACCGCGCGATCGGCGGCGCGAATCTATCGGTCTGGTCGAAGCGCGTGCTGGCCAACATCCGCGGCTACTACCGGGCCGAGGGACCGCAGCTCCATCCCGGCCATGCGATCACCGATACGACCCGCCAGCGGTACCTGTCCCTGCTGCGGTTTCACGGCGCGAACGAGCCCGCGCTGCTGGAGGCCTTGACGGAAACGGTCGGGCGCGAGCCGGGCACGGCGGCGCTGCGGCTCTATCCCAACACCGCCGCCGAGGGCGATCATGTGGCGTTGATCGACCATGCCGCGCCCTGCAGCCAATACACGGCACCGGCGGCGCTGCTCGACGCGGTGCCGGACACGCTGGATCTGGTCAACACCTACATGCCCTACCGGCGTCGGTAACGGACTGCTGAAGTGACTGGGCACCGGCGAGCCCTTCATCCGTCATCAAGCTCATCCTTCGACAGACAAGGATGAGGCTCGGGATGAGGCTCAGTGTTGTCATTGGTTGACCTCATCCTGAGCCTGACGAAGGATGCGGCCAACTCCACACGATATGGCATTTGGCATTCCGCCACAGGCCCCCTCGCGCCGGTGCGCGGATTTTCCTATGATGGCGGTTGCCAACCGGCCGCCGGCTCATTTCTCACCATTGGATTTGCATCATGCGTTTCGGAATTCTGTTCACCTCGCACCCGAATATCGACAAGGAACCCTATCCGCACCGCGACGTGCACGCCCGGGTGACGGCGGAGGTCAAGGAAGCCGACCGGCTGGGCTTCGATACCGCCTGGATCGCCGAACACCATTTCAGCAACACCTACGGCATCCTGCCCGATCCCTTCGCCTATATGGCCTATCTGGCGGCGCAGACGAAGCGTATCCGGCTCGGCACCGCGGTGATGACGGTGCCGCTCTACAACCCGGTGCGGATCGCCGAAAACATGGGCTTTATCGACATCCTCAGCGAAGGACGGCTAACGCTCGGGCTCGGCTCCGGATATCGGCCCTACGAGTTCGAAGGCCTCGGCGTGTCCTTCGAGGAACGCCGCGACATTCAGGAAGAAGCGATCCCGGTGATTCTCGACATGCTGCACAAGCGGAAGCTCACCCACAAGGGCAAGTATTTCGACCTCAAGATCGACGGCAACGACGAAATCTTTCCGGTCAGCGTGCAGCAGCCGCACCCGCCGCTCTATATGGCCGGCGGCACGGACCGCTCGATCGGCTTCGCGGGCCGGCACGGCTTCGGGCTGATGCTGTCGACCCTGCCCGCAGCCGATGCGCTGGCCGAACAGATCGCCGTCTACCGGGACGCGGTCAAGCAAGCGCCCGCTCCGTGGAACGGCAACCCGGCCTGTGGCGAGGTCGACATCGCGCGCTGGCTCTATGTCGCCGAGACCGACGAACAGGCCAAGGCCGAGAGCGCGGACGGTATCGTCCGGCACCTCGAGCAATTCATGGGCAAGGCCACGGCGGGCTATCTCGGCAAGATTTCGGAAAAAGACAACCGGTCGGTGCTCGACTACGACGAACTCGCCGAAAACACCCTGCTGCACGGCTCGCCCGAAACGGTAATCGCGAAAATCCGATCACTCCAGGAGAAGACGGGCCTGACCTCGCTCATGGTGCATTACCCGCCCTATTACGGCACCGAAAAGGCGATGAAGAGCTTGCGCCTGTTCGCCGAACAGGTAATCCCCGCGTTCCGCGGCGGCAAGGCCAGCGCTGCGGCGGAGTGAGACGCCGTCACCAGCAATCCGTTGAAAGGAGAAGCCCGATGTCCATCACCGCCGTCGATTCCCGCAACGAGACGATTCCTGCCGGCATGTCGGACGCGGAATGGAAGGTCCGCTGCGACCTTGCCGCCTCGTATCGGCTATGCGCGCTGTGGGGCTGGACCGACCTCAACAACACGCATATCTCGGCGCGGGTGCCCGGCACCGAGGACACCTTCCTGCTCAACCCGTTCGGCCTGCTGTTCGACGAGATCACCGCGTCATCGCTGATCAAGGTCGACCGCGACGGCAATGTGCTGTCGGACAGCGAATACGGCGCCAACCGCGCCGGCTTCGTGATCCACAGCTCAATTCACATGGCGGTGCCGCATCTGCACTTCGTGATGCATAGCCACAGCCGCTACGGCACCGCGGTGTCGATGCAGAAAGACGGCTTGCTGCCGGTCAGCCAGAAGGCCCTCACCGTCATGGGTTGGCTCGCCTATCACGACTATGAGGGCGCGGCGACGGACACCGTCGAGCGGCCCCGTATCGTCAACGATCTCGGTGACAAACGGGTCCTGATCCTGCGCAACCACGGATTGCTCACCGTCGGCGAAACCATGGGCGAGGCCTTCGTCTGGATGTATCGCATCGAGAATGCCTGCCGGCTGCAAATCACGGCGATGACCGGCGGCGCGGAACTGCAGCCGCTGTCCGAAGCGGTGCAGCAGAAAACCATTCAGCAAGGGCTCGATATGTACCGCAAGGGCGGCCATGTGGAAGTCGGCGCGGAATGGGATGCCCTTCTGCGGCAACTCGAAAAAGCGGACGGCACCGGGTACCGAACCTGACGGCTTGGCAGCACGACGAAGGGTCCGCCGATTCAGCTCGCGATGGCCGATCGCTGATCGGCGGCAGTGTCGGGCAATATTTCGTTTGAGCCGTAGGCCCCCGATGCCTTAGACGTCACGGTGCAGTGA